>DASVTM010000335.1:0-8983 GCA_036387575.1 Brevundimonas sp. | reverse complement strand
TGGCTTCAGCCATTACGAGGCTCGCGCCATTGCCGATCATGTCAGTCGGCACGGTTACGACGGCCTGGTCGGCATACGCGGGCAGGCCGGCGCCGCTGGCCCGGCTCCAGTCGACCTTTGCGACACCATTGGCGTCACGGGTTACGCTGGTTATTCGTGTCGACAGCGAGGTGGCCGGGAAAGGCTTCATGATCAGGGCGCCGATGGCCATAACGTCGGCCACTTCGTCCTCTTTCACCACGTCCGTCTGCGCCACGAGGTTGGCGATCGACGAAGCCGTGTGGGAAAGGCGCTTCTGGGCCATATAGCCTTGGCACAACTCGCCCATTGCGAAGTAGAATGCGATCATCACCGGCGCGATCAGGGCGAACTCGACCGCCGAGACCCCGCGACGGTCGCGCGCCAGACGCACGATAAATGCCGGAAGACTTTCGCGGATCATGGCGTGGCCGGAGCGGGAAGGGGCGTGGCTGCATTGAACGGCTCGTTCCTGAAAGTCGTCGTCGCTGTCAGTATGGTGTTGCCGTCGCCAAGCTTCGACAGGGCCTGGGCCATGAAGGGCGTGATCAGAGGCCGACTATACCAGACGCGGATCAACACCAGACTGCCCGGCTGGCCCGTCAGATAGGTAAGGCCGGACTTGTCGAAAGATGTGCCGTTGGCCAAGGGATCTGGCGGGGCCACGTTGCGAAATTGCGTGATGACCCGAACGTCGACCGTAGCCTGAGACGCGCAATCGGCGCTGAAGATACTCATCCGCGTGCACAATGAGGCCTTGAACTGGTCCGCCGTCATACGCGAATTATCGGCCACTCCGGTGCGGATCAGCCGGCCGGTCTCGATCACAGCGTTTTCCAGCATCGAGTCCGTCACGAACAACAGGCCGATCTCGAGAATGGCGAACAGCATGAAGAAGAATGGGAAGGCGATCATCGCGAACTCGACCGCCGTCGCACCCTCACGCGAACGCGCATGCGGCTTCCTGGCGCCGGGTGTCCCGGGTTTCATTGCCCTCATCGCGCTCAAGGGGTCGGAGTGGCGGATGCGCCACCGTCGGACCGGACGCTTGGCGAGCAGGACGCGGCGCAAGCCATTTCCGTGACCCGGCCGCCGCGCCAGACGCGCACCGCGCCGGCCTGACCGCCTGTTACGACGATCTGGTTCTGGAACAGGATACGACCGATAGCGTCCACAGCAGTGATCTGCGTCGAACCGTAACCCTTGCCGGTGACGAACAAGGTGTTGGCGTCCACCACAGTCGCGTCAGCGATCTGCGGATTGGCGACGATGATCGAACTGATGGCCCCCCGCACGGCGACCCTCTGTGAAGTGTCGACCACGAGATCCATCACCGAGGACTGGGTGAGGCCGGGACCCGCGACCGACATCGCCAGGACGGCGACCAGAGCGGATACTGCGGGAAGGGCGAGGCGGCGGGTGGTGACGGTCATGGCGATATATCCGGCGCGCAGGGCGATACGCGCGAACATGACCGCCGAAACCTCAATAAAGTCTGAAATCATCCCCGCAGCAGAGCTCGGCCAGGTAGCAACAGAGCATCAGTACTGTCTCTGGCCGGAGGTTTCCGGTGCCCACAGGGCCTTCTTGCAGGCCTGCACTTGTGTCGGAGCGCACTGATTATAGTAAACGTCCCAGTAACCAACACTGCCGACGACTCCTTAACGGCTGTGGGGGCATGGTCTCCAGGCGTTGGGGGCAAGCGGGCAACCGGTCTCTCCCCCATCACTCGTTGCTCGCTAAATCAACCTCTCTACAGGGATCATCCAAATGACCAAGTTCATCTCCAAGTTTGTTCAGGACGAGTCGGGCGCGACCGCCATCGAGTACGGCCTCATCGCCGCTCTGATCTCTGTCGCCATCATCGGCGCCGTCACTGCTCTCGGCACCAATCTGACCGGCGCTTTCGGCCGCGTCTCTTCTGCACTGGGCACAGCCGGCACCGCCGCCTAACCTCTCCGGAGGTCTGAAGCGAAGGGCCGGAGCGGAAACGCTCCGGCCCTTTTCGTATGATGCTTACGGCAAGCCTCCGTAGAAAATCGCCTTCGGCAAGTGTACTCAACCCGGCCTTAACCCTGTCCAGGCAACTGTCGATGTCATGGAAATCCTGACCCTGATCCTGCTTAGCACCCTGCCCTGCCTGGTCATTGCCGGTGGCTTGCGCGACCTGACGACGATGAAAATTCCAAACTGGATTTCGGTAGCGCTGATCCTCTGCTTTTTTCCGACCGCTTTTCTGGTCGGGTTACCGCCGATGACGGTCGCAATCCATTTCGGAGTAGCCGTCGTGGCTCTTCTGGTCGGCATGGGCCTTTTCGCGATGCGGGTGATCGGGGGCGGAGACGCCAAGCTGATGGCTGCCGTCTGCCTGTGGTTGGGCATCACAGGATCAGGCATGTTCATCTTGTGGACCGCTCTCGCCGGTGGCCTCGTGTGCGTCGTGCTGATCCTCGCGCGTCGCGAACTGCGACCTTACGTCATGGGAGCTCCTGCGTGGATCGACACGCTGCTGGAACCCAAGGGTGATCTTCCTTATGGCGTCGCGGTCGCCATTGGCGCGCTGATGGCCTTCCCTTCCAGCATCCTCCTGACGACGTTCAGCGCCAGTCACTAACCACGGCGGCGCGGCGCGGCTCGGAGAACCGCCGATAAGTTGTTTGAACGGAATAACTTGGTTTAGGCGCTCGTTAACCCGCGACCTTCATTCTCGTTAACGGCACAGCGTCCGCAGACCGATTCCGCGTCGCTCGACTGTTCCGGAGACCGTCGATGAAGCCCGCCCGTATCGCCGTCATCTGCATCGCCGCCGTCGCGGCCATCGGCCTGGCGTTCGTCGTGCGCGCCATGGGCTCGTCGGGCAAGCCCGTCGCCGTGGCCGCCGCCGCCGCCCCTGTCGAAGTCCGGCCCATGGCCAAGGTTCTGGTCGCTGCGCGCGACCTCCAGCCTGGCAAGCGCCTCGAAGACGCAGACCTGGAATGGAAAGACTGGGACGTCAACGAGGTCAATCCCGCCTTCATTACCGACGGTTCGACCCCCCTGCCTGCGCCGCCGACCACCGCCGAGGCCAAGGCCGCCGCCGGAACCCTTGAAGGCGCGTCTGCCGCCATCGGCAACAAGCCGGGCAACGCCATCGCCGCCGTCGCCCGCGCAGCCAACAGTGTCGCCACCAGCGGCGGCAAGGCGGACTATTTCGGGTCGGTCGTGCGCGAACCCATCCTCAAGGGCGAACCCATCGTCTCTCGCAAGATCGTCCGTGCGGGCGATAGCGGTTACCTTGCGGCCTATCTTGAGCCAGGCATGCGCGCGATGGCCATCCGGGTCACCGTCGAGACGGCCGCCGGCGGCTTCATTCTTCCAGGTGACCGGGTCGACGTGCTTCTGACCCGCCCAACCACCACATCCGGCGTCGAAGGCGGACAAGATTCGAAGTTCGCCGCCGCGACAGTCATGCGCAACATCAAGGTTCTGGCCATCGACCAGACCACGCGCGCCGGCGAGGACGAACAGTCGGTAGTCGGCGCTACGGCGACCATGGAAGTGGGCCCTGTCGACGCCGAAGCTCTGGCGCTCGCCAAGGCTCAGGGCGAACTTTCGCTGGTGCTCCGATCCTACGCTGACACCGGCGGACCATCGGGCCGCGTGGCCCAAGTTCAAGACCAGTCCACCGCGGTTCGCATCTTCCGCGGCGGCGCTCCAGAAGTCGTCGTGGTCCAGTGAGCAACACAATGAAACTCATCAAGACCCCTGCCCGTGGCCTCCCGATCCGCGCCCTGAAGGTTTGGGCATCGGTCAGTGTCATTGCCCTTGGCAACCTCGCCCCATTCGCGGCCCAGGCACAGACTTTCGCCGCGAGTGCCGATACCGGAGGCCGATCTTCGGTTCAGGTCGGAGCAACGCCGCGTCTGATCAATCTCCCGCGCGGTTCGTCGATGGCCATCGACCTGCCGACGGACGCTCATGACGCCATCGTCTCCAATCCGGCCGTAGCCGAGGCCCTGACGCATAGTTCGCGCCGCTACACCATCATCGGCATAGCGCCGGGTCAGACTGACGCCGTTTTTCTCGACGCTGCAGGCCGCACGATCCTCTCGCTGCGAATCCGTGTCGACGCCGGGGTTTATGCCCTGCAAGACACCATCAACCGCGTCGCGCCGGGGTCCCAGGCCCACGCCGAAGCCCTCAACGACAGCATCGTCCTGACTGGGCTGGTGACCAGTCCTGCCGAAGCCGACCGCATCGTCCAGCTCTCTCGCGCCTTTGTCTCGGCGCCCGAGAAGGTCATCAACATGCTGACCGTCGCGGGTTCGGATCAGGTGACGCTCAAAGTCCGCGTCGTCGAGATTCAACGCAACGCCATCAAGCAACTCGGCTTCGACACGAATGCAGTGCTCGGCCAGGTCGGTCAGACGCAATTCCTGCTGGGCCAAGCCGCCACATTTGGCGTCAATGGCGCCCTGCTGGGAGGAATATCGAGCGGTATATCGCGCGATACCACGAAGAACTTTCAGCAACAGAGGCCTTGTGGCGGACTGTTCCCGGCGGGCGCCCTTTGCCCAGTAGTCGTCAACGGGCCCGAGGACTCGGCCAACTGGGATACCGCCCAGCCCGGCACCGGCCCCGGATCAAACGACCTGAACAAAGGTTCTGCCACGATCAAGGCGTTCGAGCGCGTGGGTCTGATCCGCACCCTGGCCGAGCCCAACCTGACATCGGTCAACGGTGAGTCCGCCAGCTTCCTCGCCGGCGGCGAGTTCCCGGTGCCGACCGGTCGCGACCGGGAAGGAAACATCAGCGTCGAATACAAGCCCTACGGCGTCAGCCTGTCGTTTCGGCCGATAGTCCTGTCTGGCGGCCGGATCTCGCTGCAGACCTCGGTCGAGGTCTCCGAGCTGTCGAACACCGGCGGCCTGACCATCGGCGCGGGCACGGCGTCGTCGATCACCCTCCAGGGTCTGAGCGTTCGCCGGGTCCAGAATACGGTCGAACTGCCCAGCGGCGGCTCTATGATGATCGCCGGGCTGCTTCAGGAAACGACCCGCCAGAACATCGACTCCTTGCCCGGTGTCATGAACCTGCCGGTCATCGGCTCCCTGTTCCGGTCGCGCGACTATCTCAGCGGCGAGACCGAGCTGGTCGTGATCGTCGAGCCCTATATCGTCAGCCCGACCTCGCCCGGCCGGATGCAGACGCCCGCCGATGGCCTGCGCATCGCCACCGACGTCCAGACCAACCTGTTCGGCCAGCTGAACCAGACCTACGGCACCCCCGCCCCGACCGCCGCCGGCGGCACCGGCTGGCAGGGTCCGGTCGGCTATGTGATCGAGTGAGGCGCCCCATGATCTCCAACTCCCGTCTTCTTTCGGTGGCCGCTGCTTTGGCCCTGTCATCCGCGCTCTCCGCTTGCATGGGCGCCCAGGCCGGGAGCCTGTCGCCCGTTCCCCTGACCCCGACCCAGCGTTTCACACTGCAGGTCGAGCCAGGTGTCGAACGCATCGCTCTGGCGGTGCACGAAACGGGGCTGACCGCCAATCAGACCGCCGCCCTGTCCTCGCTCGCCAACAGCTTCGGCATCGAGGGCGCTCAGGTCCTCCGCATCGAGGCCCCGTCTGGCGACGATCCCGTCTCCGCCGACTTCGCCTACCGGATCAAGGCCGAGCTCGAGCATCGCGGCATTGGTCCGGTTCAGGTCGTCGCCTACAGCGCCCCTGATCCACGGGCGCCAGTACTCGTCGGCTATGAGACATTGCGCGCCATGGTTCCCAAATGCGGAACCCAGTGGGAGAGCCTGACACGGACCGGTTCCAACCAGACGCCGAGCAATTTCGGCTGCGCGGTGACGGCGAACCTGGCCGCCCAGATCGACAATCCCCGCGACATCGTCCAGCCACGCGGCATGACACCTTCGGACGCCGGTCGACGCACTGTCGTTTTCGACAACTACCGCAAAGGCGAAGCCACGGCGGCCACTCAAGAGGAACTCGTCGCAAATCAGCGAGTCTCGCAGGCGGTGAATTGATCCGAGCATGAGCAACGCCTTTGCACCACGAAGCTACGAGGCTTTCGAGGACGAGTTCGATCTCGACCTCGAGTTCGCTCCCCAGTCCCCGCCCGCCGGAGGGGGCGAGCCGGACGTGCGCGAGCCGCTGCAGTTCACGGCGCCGGGCGTCTCCGATCCGCTGATCACTCCCTCTTCGGCGAGCGGGCAAATGCCGGTCGCCGCGTCTGGTTTCAACCCCGTCGGCGACCTTGTCGCGAGCGCGGCCTCAGCCCTCGCGCCGATCGGGGGGCCTATGGCGGCCGAAGTGTCGGTGCCGCGCATTGCGATCCACGTCTTCGCCGAGCGTCAGGACACGCTGGCTGCTGCCGAACGCGCGGGTCAAGACCGCCGCCTGTCGCGCGCCACGACCCAGATCCGCGTCGGTGGCGTGCCCGCAGCCGTTGAGGCCTACCACCACGAACCCACGCCGCCGCTGATCATCGTGGAATGCCTCAGCGACCCGCATACCCTGTTGCAACAGGTCGATACTCTCGCGGAGGTTTGCGACGCCGGCACCAAGGTGGTGGTCATCGGCGCTACCAACGACATCATCCTGTTCCGCGAGCTGATGCGTCGCGGCGTCTCGGAATATCTGGTCGCCCCGATACAGCCCCTGCAGCTGATCGCCGCCATCGGTGGCCTGTTCGCCGACCCCGCGCAGCCTTTCATTGGCCGCTCGATCGCGTTCGTCGGCGCGCGCGGTGGGGCCGGAGCTTCGTCGGTGGCGCACAATACCGCCTACGCGATGTCGGAGCGGATCGGCGCCAACACGGTCATCGTCGACTATGACCTGCCGTTCGGCACCGCAGGTCTCGACTTCAATCAGGATCCGTTGAGCGGTGTGGCCGATGCGCTGGGCCAGCCCGACCGCCTCGATGCGACCCTGCTGGACCGGATGATGGTGCGCTGCACCGACAAGCTGTCGCTGTTCGCCGCGCCCGCCACCCTCGACGTCGACTGGGACATCTCTCCCGACGCCTTCGAAGAAGTGACCAGCCGCATCCGCTCCACCGCCCCCTTCGTGGTGCTGGATCTCCCCCACCTCTGGTCCGGCTGGATGCGCAAGACACTGATTACCGCCGATGAGGTGGTCGTAGTGGCCACGCCGGATCTGGCATCGCTTCGCAATGCCAAGAACATGATCGATCTGATCAGGACGGGGCGTCCCAATGACGCACCGCCGCGTCTGGTGCTCAACCAGGTCGGCGTTCCCGGTCGCCCGGAGATCCCGGCCAAGGATTTCGGCGCCGCTCTCGGCGTCATTCCCAGCCTGATCATCCCCTTCGACGCCAAGCTGTTCGGTGCGGCCGCCAACAACGGGCAGATGATCATCGACGCCGGGGCAAAATCCAAGGCTGCAGAAGCCTTCCAGACTCTGGCCCAGATCGTCTCGCGTCGCGAGATGCCCCAGGTCGCGGGTCCCAGGGCGCGGTCGACCCAGAGCGGTTCGCCCACCGGCAAACCCGAGAGCAAATCGCTCTTCGGCTCAATGTTCAAGAAGCGCTGACGGTCGATCGTGTTCGGTAAACGCACAGGTCAGCCCGGAACCTCGGCCCCGGAATCGCGAGCGACGCCCGCCCAGCATGGCGGCACGGCCCAACCGCAACAAGGCGTCCAGACCCAGGCCTTCGCCTACGCCGACGACCCGCACGATAGTCCGACGGCCGACGGCCCGGCTCAGGGTGCTGGGGCTCAGGGTGGTGGGGCTCAAGGCGGCTTGACCACGGCTGGGTTCGCCCAAAAGAACGCTTCACGCCCCGCTTCGCCTGCCGCTGACCGGCTGGACGCGCTCGCCGCTCGTCCGGGTGCGGCTACCGCTCCAGCTCCGAAAGCGTCGAGCGGCCCGGGTCCGCGCGCTACGGCCGGTCTCGAACAGTTGAAGAAGGCTCAGCCGGTCGCGGAGATCGTGCGCGAGCAGTCCGACTACTACCACGCCACGAAGACCACCATCTTCAACGCGTTGATGAACACCATCGACCTGTCCCAGTTGGCCCAGCTCGACACCAAGGCCGCTTCCGAGGAAATTCGCGACATCGTCGCCGAACTGGTGGCGATCAAGAACGTCTCCATGTCCGTGGCCGAGCAGGAGCATCTGGTTCAGGACATCGTCAACGACGTCCTCGGCTACGGCCCGTTGGAGCCGCTGCTGGCGCGTGACGACATCGCGGACATCATGGTCAACGGCGCCGGCCGGGTGTTCATTGAGGTTAACGGCAAGGTCCAGCTGACCAACGTCCGCTTCCGCGACAACACCCAGCTGATGAACATCTGCCAGCGGATCGTGTCGCAGGTCGGTCGTCGCGTCGATGAGAGCTCTCCGATCTGCGACGCACGTCTGCCGGACGGCTCGCGCGTCAACGTCATCGCCCCGCCTCTTGCGATCGACGGCGCCACCCTGACGATCCGGAAGTTCAAAAAAGACAAGCTGACGATGAAGAACCTGGTGGAGTACGCCTCCATCAGTCCGGAAGGGGCCCGCGTTCTGGGCGTCATCGGCGCCTGCCGCTGTAACGTCGTCATCTCCGGCGGTACGGGTTCTGGCAAGACGACGCTGCTGAATACCCTGACCGCCTTCATCGACCCGACCGAACGCGTCATCACGTGCGAGGACGCCGCCGAACTGCAGCTGCAACAGCCGCACGTCGTCCGCCTGGAGACCCGCCCCCCGAACCTCGAGGGTCAGGGCGCCATCCACATGCGGGACCTGATCAAGAACTGCCTGCGGATGCGCCCCGAACGCATCATCGTCGGCGAGGTCCGGGGCCCCGAGGCGTTCGACCTGCTCCAGGCCATGAACACCGGTCACGACGGCTCGATGGGTACGCTGCACGCCAACTCCCCGCGCGAGGCGCTTGCCCGGATGGAGTCGATGATCACCATGGGTGGCTATGGCCTGCCTTCGAAGACGATCCGCGAAATGATCACCGG
>DASVTM010000334.1:0-1723 GCA_036387575.1 Brevundimonas sp. | reverse complement strand
CCGCCATCATCTGACCAATCAGGGGCAAGGCGATTCGCCCAACTGGCCCGACCTTGACGGTGCGGGTCAGCTCGGTCGCCGTCGGGGTGGCGACCTCGAGCTCATCGCCGGGATAAAACAGGTATTCTGGCTCCTGGTCGGTCCAGTCGGAGAAGCCAATCTCCGGAAAATTGCCCGTTTCGATGCGATTCCCACTCGGCGGCCCCTGATCGACCAGGGGTAGACCGGACGTCACGCCACAGGCGGACAGCGCACTGGCCGCCGATACGGCGCCGAGGGCGAACAGGATTTGGCGGCGGTCAGCGGTCATGGAACGTCAGCGGCCGATATTGTGAGCGGATAGGCGGGACACTGGCGGTTTATGGGTAACCAGTGGTTAACGCGGGTGAGCCAAGGATCGCATCAGTATCTCATCCGATGGATTCGCTCGCCCCATGCGCACGGCCTATGTGACCGCCCGTCCACGTTATGGCCTTGCGGACATCGTCGGCCTGATGTTCCGCGAACTCCTGTTGATGATCATCATCTTCCTGGTCGTCTTCGCCGTCGGCGCAGCGGCCGTGATGACGCTGAAGAAGACCTATACCGCAACCGCCGAGGTCTATGCCGGCGCCGGGCAGGAGTATGTCTACGAATCGCGCATCGGCACGGTCACCGAGCGGGCCAGTCCGCCGCCGTCAGGCGAGATCGCGCAGACCGAAGCCAACATTCTGACCAGCCGCGACGTCAAGCTGCGCGCCGTCCGGGCCCTGGGCCTCAGCACCTTTCACGCACCGGGCAAGCCAGCGACCGGTTCACTGACCCAGCAGGAAGGCGACGCCATCCGCGCCATCACCGAAGGTCTGGCCGTCGGCACCAGCCCGACCAGTTCGATCATCTCGCTGAGCTATGAGAGCGATAACGCGGAGAAATCCGCCAAGGTGCTGGCCGCCATCCTCGAGAGCTACAAGGCCTATCGCCGCGAGGTCTTCCAGAACAACTCGACGGAAGCGATCGACACCCAGCGGCAGACCTTCCAGAACGAACTCGGCGATGTCGATGACGCTTACGAGCGGTTTCTGTCCTCCAACGATATCGGTGACTTCACCACGGCCAAGGCCTCCGCTGCGGCGACCTACCAGACGACTTTCGCCGACCGGCTCTCCACCCAGGCACAGCTGAGCCAGGCTGCGCGCCGGGTGGAAACGATCACCGCCCAACTCTCCGCCGTACCCGCCGAGATCGTGCTGCAGCAGGACCTGAACATCGCGGCGCAGGACCAGATCCTGCAGAAGCGCACTGAACGCGAAACGCTGCTCGCCCGCTACCGGCCCGATTCGCAACCGATCCGCGACATCGACGCCCAGATCGCCCAGCTGCAGGCTTATGTGGCGGGTGGCGACACCGTGGGCGCCAAGGAGGTCCGCACCGGGCCGAACCCGAGCTGGGTGTCGCTGGACACCGCGCGCTCCACGGCCGAGGCGGACCGCGACGCCTTGGCCGCTCGTCTGGCCATGCTGGACCAGCAGATGTCGGCGCTCAGCGAGCGTCAGGCCCGACTAACCCGGCTGGAGTCGGAAAACGCCATCCTGTCCGGGAATCGCGACGTCCTGACGGCCAACATCAAGGAATTCCAGCAACGCGGCACCCAGAGCCGGGCGGACAACGATCTGGTGGCCTCGGGCGCCGACAATGTCCGCATCCTGTCGCATCCCGCAGCCCCAACCAAGGGCTCCAGCCTCAA
>DASVTM010000333.1:0-3354 GCA_036387575.1 Brevundimonas sp. | reverse complement strand
TTGCGCCCGCCCCCCTCTCGACCCATTACCCAAGCTTCCAACGGCGCAAGGTCCCCAAACATGCTCAAGGTCGCGATCCAGATGGACCCCGTCGAAGGGGTCGATATCGAGGCCGATACGACCTGGCTGATGATGATGACGGCGCAGGAGCGTGGCCATCAGCAGTGGGTCTATGATTTCCGCACCCTCGCGCTGGAAGAGGGCCGTCTGTATTGCCGCGCCCGTCCCGTGACGCTGCAGCACGTTGCAGGCGATCACGTGACCTTCGGCGAGTGGGCAAAGTTGGATCTGGCCGAGGATATCGACGTCATCCTGATGCGTCAGGATCCGCCCTTCGACATGGCCTATGTCACTTCGACCTACATGCTCGAGACGGTTCATCCGGGCACGCTGGTGGTCAACGATCCGGCCGAGGTGCGGTCCGCGCCCGAGAAACTGATGGTCACAGGCTTCCCCGGCCTGCAGCCTCCGACCCTGATCACCTCGGACCCGATCGCCCTGACCGAGTTCCACAAGAAGCACGGCGACGTGGTGCTGAAGCCCCTGCATGGCAACGGTGGTTCTGGCGTGATCAAACTGCGCGCTGACGACCCCAACCTCGACGCCCTGATCGAGATCCATCAGGGCGCCTCACGCGATCCGCTGGTGATCCAGAAATTCATTCCGGCGGTGTCGAAGGGCGACAAACGCATCATCCTGATCGACGGCGAGCCCGTCGGAGCGATCAACCGCGTTCCGGCGGCCGGCGCGGTGCGCTCGAACCTGCACGTCGGCGGCACGGCCATGCCGGTCGAGCTGACCGCCCGCGATCTGGAGATCTGCGCCGCCATCGGCCCGACGCTGAAGGAGCGGGGACTGATCTTCGTCGGCATCGATGTGATCGGCGACTACCTGACCGAGATCAACGTCACCTCCCCCACCGGCGCCCAACAGCTGAAGCAGTTCACCGGCATCGATGCGACCGCCCTGATGTGGGACGTGATCGAGGCGAAGCGAGCGGCAGCCTAACCCAGCGCGCTGCGGATATCGGTACGGGAGAAGTCGTCGCCGATGAAGAGCAGCGGGCAGTCGTGGAGCTCAGCGACCGCATAGCTGAAGCAGTCGCCATAGTTGAGCGAGGCGCTATCAACGCCTTTGCCCCACCGGTCATAAACTGCTGCTGCGCGCCGGGCGAAGTCGGGTGTGACGTTCTCGATCCTGAGATCGAGCACCGAAAGCAGTCTCTGCAGTTCGGGCCGAACGTGTTTACGCGAGCTGACAATGAGGGCTTCGGTGAGCGTTCCGGCCGACATGATTAGCTCGGAGGATATGAGGATTTGCTCACAGGCGCGTGCCGGTTCCTCTCCGGCAACCACCGCGATCAGCGCGGATGTATCGACTGCGATCATCCCGGAAGACCATCGTCATCATAGAGAAAGTCCTGACTGCGCGCGGCGGAGAAGCCAGGTTCGAACTTCCCGCGTGCGGATTGCTGAACCTCACGCAAGACCTTCATTCGCTGCTCAGGCGTCATAGTTGCGGCTCTCCTTAGCGGCGTTAGGCGAACCACGCCTTGCCCATGCCGGGTCACGATGATCTCCTCGCCGGCTTCGGCACGGCGGATCAGATCGGTTAGCTGCGCTTTGGCCTCGGATACGGGGATTTGGGTCATCGTAGTCTCGGCGTGGACACTGAAGTTCTGCGACGGGATTATGGACCACTCTTTGGTCCAACTCAACGATCAACCAAGGCGTGTCTGTATCTGATCTTGCAATCCAGCTTGGTTCATGGTTCGTTCTCTGCAGGTAGAGGAACGGGCCATGCTGGCGAGTATTGCGACGGTGGCGTTCGAAGGCGTGGATGCGCGGCGGGTCGACGTTCAGGTGCAGCAGATTGCAGCAGGCGAAGGCTCGTTCGCTATCGTCGGTCTCCCGGACAAGGCGGTGGCCGAAAGCCGTGAGCGGGTGCGCGGGGCCTTCGCCGGCATCGGATTGGCCCTGCCCAACAGGCGGATCATCGCCAATCTCGCCCCCGCCGACCTGCCCAAGGAGGGTAGTCATTTCGACCTGCCGATCGCCTTGGCGTTGCTGGCGTCGATGGGAGTCATCACGCCCGACGCGCTCGAAGGTTGGGCCGCGCTGGGCGAGCTGGGGCTGGATGGGCGGATCGCGCCCGTAGGCGGCACCCTGCCGGCAGCCGTGGCCGCAGCATCGATGGGTCTCGGGTTGATCTGCCCCGAAGCTAACGGTCCGGAGGCGGCCTGGGCGGGCGACGTATCGATCCTCGCGCCCCGCTCGCTGATCGCGCTGGTCAATCACTTCAAGGGTACGCAGGTGCTACGAGCGCCCGAACCCGGGCCGATCAAGATGGGGGTGCGCGTCGCCGACCTGCGCGAGGTCAAGGGTCAGGAAAGCGCCAAGCGGGCCTTGGAAGTCGCCGCCGCCGGTGGTCACAACCTGCTTTTCATCGGGCCACCGGGCTCCGGAAAGTCGATGATGGCGGCGCGACTGCCCGGACTGTTGCCAGCGCTGACGCCGCAGGAACTGCTGGAGACGTCGATGGTCTGGTCTGTCGCTGGCCTTATCGAGCGCGGAGCTTTGACCCGGGAGCGGCCTTTTCGTTCGCCACACCATTCCGCCTCCATGGCCGCCTTGACCGGCGGGGGTCACAAGGCCAAGCCGGGCGAGGCGTCGCTGGCCCACAACGGGGTGCTGTTCCTGGATGAACTTCCGGAATATTCCGCACAGGCGCTCGATAGCCTGCGCCAGCCGATGGAGACGGGCGAGATCATCGTGGCCCGCGCCAACCACCATGTCCGCTATCCGGCCCGGTTCCAACTGATCGCGGCGATGAATCCCTGCCGCTGCGGTGTCGGGGGATTCGGCAAGGGAGCCTGCGGCAAGGCTCCGCGATGTCAGCGTGACTATCAGAACCGTATCTCGGGTCCGATGTTCGATCGCATCGACTTGACGGTCGAGATACCGCCCGTCACCGCCGCCGACATGGCCTTGCCGCCACCAGCGGAAGGTACGGCCGAGGCCTCCGCCCGCGTCGCCGTCGCCCGAGCCATGCAGGAAGAACGGATCGCCTCGCTCGGCCTCAACCCGGCGCAGGCTCGCGATCAGGGCATCAACGCCCGCTGCTCCGGCGAAATCCTCGACCGCTTCGCCACGCCCGATGATGCAGGCCGCGCCCTGCTGATGCGCGCCGGGGAGGCTGGAGGCCTGACCGCGCGCGGCTGGACCCGTACTGTGCGACTGGCGCGAACGATCGCCGACCTCGAAGGATCGACCGGCGTCCTCCGCCGCCACATCGCCGAAGCCCTGATCTATCGCCGCACCTCCGTCGGTGCTCAGGACGATTTCGACCGCCAAC
>DASVTM010000332.1:0-3750 GCA_036387575.1 Brevundimonas sp. | reverse complement strand
GTCTGCCCCGATGTAGTTGCGGCGCGTCGCCGACAGGTCTTCCAGCTTGGCCGGACGCAGCTCAGGCGGCAGACCAAACTTGCGGCGCTTGGCGCGATCGCTCAGCAGACCGCCCATTCGGCTCATGCCGATCATCGGCGCGAAGTCCATGTTGTTGGTGAAGGTCCCGTTGGCGACAATGTCGGTCTGGTTGCCGCTGTTCTTGAACCCTCGCTGCTCCATCACCGTGTCGAAGCTGACGGTCCGGCGCTCGCTTGGCTGCATCGGCGTGTCGAAGCGATAGATGCGGTAGTCGAACTCCTTCCACTCGCGCACCATCCGCGCGCCCTGAACCGTGATCGCGTTCATCTTCAGATCTTCATTCCAGCGCAGGTGCATCTCACCCAGAGGAGCGCCTGTGTTGTTCTGAACCACATAGAAGCCTCGCGTTTCCAGACGCCGCGCGTGCGGCTGCAGATCGAGATCCAGCTTCACGTCGATGATCGTCGGTTGAGGCGTGGTCTCGAAGCGCAACAGTGTCTTCTCGTAGTTCGCCTGCAGCGTCTCTTCGGCCTTGGAGTTCCGGTAGGTGTTCCAGACGTTGGTGTTGACGAAGATGAACACGCCGAGGCCGATGAAGGCCGCGACAGCGACGCCGCCGATGACGCCAGCCGTGCCTTTCAGTCGCCGAGGCAGGCGCTTCAGGCGCGGCATGAACCGGGTCTCCGTTCCCCGTCGCCACAGACCATAGGCCAGCGTCAGCAGGATCACGGCGGCGGCGGACCAGTAAGCATCCACCCAGTTGGAGAAGCCGCGGAAATGGCCCGAGCCATTCATGTCCGACAGGGGCCCGCCAATGCCGGAGCCATAGCGATACAGCACGTGGTCGAAGCCAAGACCTGACGCGACGATCGTCGAGATCAGATACAGGACCATGATGGCCCAGCCGACGAACTTGTTCGGCGACAGCGACTGGATGAAGATCGCCAGGACCGCCAGCACGGCATAGTCCAGCGTCTCGGGCACGAGGTACCAGGCCAGGTATTTGCCGAACTCGTAGTTGGTGTAGCCCTTGAAGGTCTGGATCACGACGCCCGACAGGATGCCGACCAGCAGGATCGAGAACAGCACCAGAATCAGCGCCATCGTCTTGGGGATCAGGAAGGTCCAGTCCGGCGCGGACGAGGAATCGACAATCTCCTGCGCCTTGCGCTCACGGTCGCGCCAGACCAGTTCGCCAGAATAGTAGATAGCCACGATCATCGAGATCAGGCCGAACGAGCCCATCAGCGTCTGGACGACCATCCGGGTCACCAGCAGCGTCGGCGTTCCATAGATCTCGCCGGCGAACAGCAGGGTCACCAGCGAGAAGCCGAGGCCGAGCACCAGCAGGATCGCCAGCGCGGGTGACTTGAACACCATCGACATCTCGAAAGCTGTGCGCTTGGCGAACTGGGTCCAGGCGCTGGCCAGGCCGTAAGTAGGCGACGGCAGGATGCCGAGTGGAGCCGGCGCGGGGGCGGCTTCGGCGATGGCGCGCAGCTTGTCCTGGGTCTTGGCCTTCTTGCCGCGCAGGGCGGGTTGATACAGCCAGTAGGCCGAGGCGAGCACGGCGGCGGCCACGGCGGTCCAGATCACCCGGTTCCACAACAGCACCCCGACCAGCGGCGCGTTCAACGTGTTCTTCTCTACCGCCGTCCAGTATTTGGTCGCCAGCCCATAGGCTCCGGAGCCGAACGGCTCGGCCCAGGCCATGGCGACCTCGAACTCCGGACGGCTGCCCAGGGTCCCGGTCGCGGTCAGGTAGACGATCAGCAAGGCGACGACCCCGACATAGGTCGCCATCATCGAACGGGTCAGCGTCGCCAGTACGAAGAACAGCGCCGAGCTCAGGAAGACCCCCGGCAAGCCCATGATGAGGTAGGCGTAGACATAGTCACCCGGACGGAACGGTCCGACCAACTCGCGGTCGATCCATGGCATCAGCGTCCCGGCCAGCACGCCAAGCGAGACGCTGAGGAAGCACAGCGCCGTGGCGGCGAAGGCGCCGGTGAACCGACCGAACAGATAGTCGAACTTCGACAGCCGCGTGGACTGGATCATCGGACCGAAACCCGACTGGACGTCACGGACCACGACGTTGGCCACGATCACCGTCGAGCCGAGCATGAAGAAGGTGGCCATCACCATGTTCAGGATCGACAAAATGTAAGGCGCGTTCTTGTAGACGTTGCCCCCGCCGCCGATGCTGACGTTGCCGGGCGCGGCGACGATGCCGAAGCCCAGCAGGGTGAAGATGATGGCGATGACCCAGAACGCCGGCTGGCGCAGCTGGTAGCGGAATTCGAAACTGGCGACCTTGAGGAACATGATCAGCTCTTACGCCGCGACTTTGCGCGAGGCGGTCAGGGTCGAGAAATAGACGTCCTCAAGCCCGCCGGAGACCGGCTCGAAGCCTTCGCCCGGGCGGCGATCCGCCAGCACGTGGATGACCGTCTGGCCGGCGAAGAGGCGCGTGGAGATGACATCATGGCGCGTCCGGTGATCCTCCAGCGCCTCCTTGGCGATGGTTTTTTTCCAGACGCGGCCCTCCATCTGCTTGAGCAGTTCTTGCGGCGCGCCTTGCAACTGGATCTTGCCGCCCGCCAGCACCGCCATGCGCGGGCACAGATCGGCGACGTCCTCGACGATGTGGGTCGACAGGATGATCACCACCTGCTCGCCGATCTCGGCCAGCAGATTGAGGAAGCGGTTGCGTTCCTCGGGGTCGAGGCCTGCTGTGGGCTCATCGACGATGATCAGTTTCGGATTGCCGATTAGCGCCTGGGCGATGCCGAAGCGCTGACGCATCCCGCCCGAGAACCCGGCCAAAGCCTTGTTGCGCACGGGCCAGAGGTTGACCTGCTGCAGCAGGCTCTCGACCGTCGCCTTGCGGTCCTTGCCCGAGGCGATGCCCTTGAGCACCGCCATATGATCCAGCATGTCGTAGGCGGAGACGCGCGGATAGACGCCGAAATCCTGTGGCAGGTATCCGAGCGTGCGCCGCAGCTTCTCGGGATCCTTGATCACATTGATGCCGTCGAAGTCGATCGTTCCCGAGGTCGGGGTCTGCAGCGTCGCCAGCGACCGCATCAGCGTCGACTTGCCAGCGCCGTTCGGGCCCAGCAGGCCGAACATCCCGGTCGGGATTTCCAGGCTGACATCATCGAGCGCCCTTGTCCCGTTGCCATAGACGTGGACGAGATTCTTGATCGACAGCATGCGACAGCCCCAATGTTCCTGAGCCGGTTTTGCGCCCGGCCTCACCCTAGTCAAGCAACCTTGTCACCACCGCGGGGGCCCGGCAAGTTACCGACTTGTAAGAATCCGACGCCGCCTTCGCTTTTTCTGCGGATGGGTTCAGGCTGCCGGCCCCGCTCCCACCGAACCAGTATCGCCCATGCCGTCGCCCAAACGTCTGATCCATCTGCACTGGCCCCTGCTACTGGCCCTCGCCTGCGCAGTCGCGGTTGGGTTGTTGACGCCGGCAAGCTGGCGCTGGCCGACGCGGATGGCTTCGGGTTGGGACGCGGGCGTCGCATTGTTCCTGTTGATCACCATGATCAAGGTGGTGCGTATCCAGTCGGTCGGTCAGATCCGCAAGAGAGCCGCAGAACTGGATGACGCGGGCTCGGCCGTTCTCCCTCTAAGCGTGGTCGCGGCCCTGGCCAGCGTCGTCATCGTCATGGGCGAGACCGCGACAGCTGCATCGAACGAGGCCGTTTCCAGCGC
>DASVTM010000331.1:0-2509 GCA_036387575.1 Brevundimonas sp. | reverse complement strand
AATTACGTTGGCCGCATCGACAACGCGAGCCGGGCCTTGCTGTCGACCGTCAATGACATCCTCGACTTCTCCAAGCTGGAGGCAGGTCAGGTCGCGATCCGCCCACGCCCGACCGACATCGCCGAACTGTGCCGACAGACGCTGGAGCTGTTCTCGCCGCAAGCAGGCGCCAAGGATCTGGCCCTGCATTTCGAGGTGGCGGCCGACCGGCGCTGGATCCAGGTCGATCCGGATCGTATTCGCCAAATCCTGCTCAACCTGGTCGGCAATGCGGTCAAGTTCACGGCCTCTGGCGCCGTGACACTTGCGCTCAGCTGGGATCAGGACAGCGAGCGACTCCACCTTGTGGTCAAGGACACCGGCGAGGGCGTGCCCGCCGACAAGCTGGAAAAACTGTTCAAGCGGTTCTCGCAGGTTGACGGCTCATTGACCCGCAACCACGGCGGTACCGGCCTGGGTCTGGCGATCTGCAAGGGATTGGCCGAGGCCATGGGCGGCCGGATCGGGGCCGACAGTGTCATCGGGACCGGCAGCCGCTTCTGGTTCGACATTCCCGCGCCCCGCGCCCACGGCGTGACGATAGCGGATGACGGCGATGGCGCGCCCCGGGCGCTGCCCGCCCTGACCGGCAAGCGCGTTCTGGTGGCCGACGATCATCCGGCCAACCGGGAACTTGCGCGTCTGTTTCTGTCCGGCGTCGGAGCCCAGGTCGTCGATGCGAACGACGGCGTGGCTGCGGTCGAGGTAGCGCATGCCCAGCGATTCGACGTGATCCTGATGGACATGCGGATGCCACGCCTCGACGGGGCCGCAGCGTTGGGGCGGATCAGGGGCGGCGGCGGGGTCAATGCGATGACGCCGATCCTCGCCTACACCGCCGATGCAGGCGCGGACGAGGATCGCCGCCTGGTTGCGTTGGGGTTCTCGGGCGTGGTCGCCAAGCCGGTCTCCTCGGCGGCCCTGCTTGATGCCATCGCGGATGCCGTTCTGGGGCCGCACAGCGCCGCTCTGGGCCGGCTGGCTTGAGGTCGAGCCTCGCCTGCTAGCGGGCGCGAAGTTCGGTGATGTCGTCGAGCCAGATCAGCTCAGGGTCTTCGAGGATGCGCTTGACCTTGGCCACCAGGTCCGCCGGCCGGATCGGCTTGACCAGATAACCACGGGCGCCCAGCCGGCGTGCCTCGACCAGATCGTCGGTCAGGCCCGACGCTGTCAGGATCAGCACCAGCGTCTTCTCCCACGCAGGCACGGAGCGCAGGCGGCGCAGAACCTCCATCCCGTCAACCAGCGGCATATGCAGGTCCAGAAGGATCAGTCCCGGCGGCGCATAGCCCAGCCGCGTCAGGACCGCGGCGCCGTCCGCGGCCTCGACCACCCGAAAACCGGCCCCGGACAGGGCGGCGACCAGGAAATCGCGCACATCCTCGTTGTCCTCGGCGACCAATATCTCGACAGCCAACAGCCTACTCCCGTGACCGACACGATCTCGGTTGCCAACGCTAAGGTGATTTCCGGTCGCTGAACAGCAGTCGCAAGAGACACTTACTCCCGGGTGGATCGTCGAAGTCGATCACGACACCGTCGCTAGATCCGGATATCCCCCCACGATCAGCCCGCGTCGGCGATCATCTGCATCCCCAGCCATTCGGCGATCAGGGCGGGTTTGGCGAGGCCCTCGATCTCGACGGTGACCTCGTGCTTGATCAGCCAGCGTGTGACGCCGTTGTCGGTGCCCTTGTTCTCGGCCGACAGCAGTTTGAACCGGCCCCGGATCTTCGAGCCGGACCGCACGGGGTTGATGAAGCGCAGTTTGTCGAAGCCGTAGTTGACGCCCATCACCACGCCCTCGAGCGGCTGATTGGCGTCATAGGTCATGGCCGACATCAGGCTGAGGGTCAGGAAGCCGTGAGCGATGGTCCCGCCGAACGGGGTCTTCGCTGCGGCTTCGGGATCGACGTGGATGAACTGCCAGTCCTCAGTGGCGTCGGCGAAGGCGTCGATGCGCTTTTGATCGACCTCGATCCATTTCGAGACGCCGACTTCCGTGCCGATGAGGGCTTCGAGATCCGTGGCCTTGGTCATGTGCGTTTCCCTTTACGTCCTGACCCGTCAGCTGCGGGCCTTGGGAGGGAACGCTATCCGCCTTACCCAAGGTTACGCCAGCACGATCTCAACCCTCGAAGCGATCCTCGATAATGGCCGAGAAGAGGGCCGGATCGACGTTGCCGCCTGACAGGACGATGGCGGTGGTCTTGCCGTCGGTAGAAATCTTGCCGGTCAGCAGCGCGGCCAGCGATACCGCGCCGCCCGGCTCGACCACCAGCTTCAGGGTGCGGAAAGCATAGCGGACCGCCTCGGCCACCTCGGCGTCGGTGACGGTCAGCACGCCCGTCAGCCGTCGGTTGATCGGGAAGGTCAGCTCGCCCGGCCGGTCGGTCATGAGGGCGTCGCAGATCGTGCCAGTTGCGGGAGCGTGGGTCACCCGCTCGCCCGCTGCCAGCGAGATCTGGGT
>DASVTM010000330.1:0-1533 GCA_036387575.1 Brevundimonas sp. | reverse complement strand
GCTGCATAGACAGCGACCACCAGCCCGGCCAGCGCAATAGCGCCCAGCAGGCCAACGCCCGCCCACACGAACCAGCGCTCCGCAACCTTCACCGCAAACTCCGACGGAAACACCCCAAGCAGCGGGTTTAGACCGCGTTGCCAGCCAAGCCTAGGCCGCTTTTCGCTTGTCGAGTTCGTTCCTCGCCGCTGTGACCGCATCGACATCCATATCGGTCTGCGATGCCATCCATCTGAGATAGTCTTCTGGAACTTCCGACCACGCTTTCCGACGGTGTTTGCCGAAGGGCACGGTAGCGATGTCGCGAGGCGCGTTGGACCACTCCAACAGCTTCTCGATGCTGTGTTCCTTGAGCAGGTCCATTAGGATGTGGGCGGTGACCCAGGCGTCCGGCCCTGCCCGGTGCGCGGGGTCGGCCAGCGTCGGATCCAGCCTGAAGCCGCGCCAGTAACGCAGCACCTGATTGGAATGGCCGGGAGCCTCAGGCCACGCGCCCTTCGAAGAGCGCACAGTGCATATCCACGGCAAGCCGCCAGTGGCGGTATCGGCGATGAAGGCCCGCTCGAATCGCGCGCTGTGGGCGACCATCACGTCCGCCGGTTCGGCGAACATCTCACGCAGCTTGTATTCGTCGCAGTGCGGATCGCCGTCGCAGAAATGCTCGGGCGTCAGGTGGTGCACGGCCATGGCGTGGAACGAGATTTCGCCACGCGGCCGGAACAGTTTCGACACCGGCGGCAGGGCTTTCCAGCCTTCCTCATCCGACACGACATCGACGAAGCCGACCTCGATGATTTCGGAGGTGCGGTCCCCGCCCGTGGTTTCCAGATCGACGACTCTCAGACGCATTGTGCCGATATAGTCCGCTAAGCCGGTCTTGCCAGCGTCGCTGCGTCAGGTCCGGTCGTGGATTACAGTCCGCCTGCGCCCATGCCCGTCGAAGCCATCTGCAGCGGAGCACTCGGCTCGCGGAAATAGCGGTCGATGCCTTCGGAGACGGCGCGCATCAGACGGCGACGACGGACCGGGTCACCGAGGGCGCGTTCGTCGTCGGGGTTGGTGATGAAGCCCATCTCCAGCAGCACGGCGGGAACGTCCGGCGCCAGCAGTACAGCCAGACCGGCGTCGCGATGGCTGCGACGAAGCAATGGTTGATCTGCGGCTTCCATGTGGGTCAGAAGGACGCGGGCGAACTGGGCCGAGCGGTTCTGGGTCGCGCGCTGGGTCATGTCGAGCAGGATGCGGTCCACCGATGGATCGCGACCCGGCAGGTGCAGGTCGCGGTGCCAGTTGTCGCCCCGGGTGACCTCGCGCACGGCCCGCGACGCCCCCTGTTCGGACAGGGTATAGACCGAGGCCCCGCGCGTGGCAGGGTCGGTGCCTGCGTCGGCGTGCAGCGAGATGAACAGATCGGCGTCGGCCGTCCGGGCGATCCGTACCCGGCGGTAGAGATCGACGTAGCTATCGTTCTGACGGGTCAGCATCACGCGATATCGACCCGTGCCCTCCAACTCGGCCTTCAACACCAAGGCG
>DASVTM010000329.1:0-2619 GCA_036387575.1 Brevundimonas sp. | reverse complement strand
ACGCCGCTCGCCCGGATGGACGAGCGGCGCAAGTTTCAGTGTCGAGTCAGGGAGGAAACGCCCGACACCGGTTCTCTCTCAGCGGCCGCTAGTAGCGGTAGCTGACGCCGAACAGGAAGGTCCGGCCATAGCTCTGGTAGTCGATGGTCTGACGCTCATCGCCGTTCTGGAAGGTCTTGAACGGCTCGTCGGTCAGGTTGTTGACCTGGGCCAGCAGCGACAGGTTCTCGAGCGGACCCGACTGGAACTGATAGCCGATCTGGGCGTCGACAACGGTCTCGGCGGCGACTGAACGCAGGGTGCGACCGTTGCCGAAACCGGCGACCTCGCCGAGGTAATCCGAACGATAGCGGCCCGAAACGCGCGCCTGGAAGCCGTATTTTTCGTAGTAGGCGGTCAGGTTGGCGACGGTCTCCGACAGACCGGGGACGGCGGTTGGGGCCTGGGTCGGGTCGGGCTGAATCTCGCTGGACGTTTGCGAGATGCTGAACTGGGCGCCGAAGCCATCGAGCATGGGATGGATGATTTCAGCTGGCAACGACAGGGCGAACTCGACACCCTCGATATAGCCGCCGGAGCCGTTGGCCGCAGCCGAAACCACGCCCTGGTTGATCACCGGTGTGACGCCGCCGGTCGGATAGCCGGTGAAGTCGAAGATCTGGTTCATCGTATAAACGAATGTTTCCAGGTTCTTGTAGAAGGCTGCGACCGAGACATAGCCGCGACGGTTGGCGAAATACTTCTCAAACGAGAGGTCCACCACGTCGGCGATATAAGGCTTCAGTTCCGGGTTGCCGCCGCCGCCGCCCCAAGGGGAGTTCAGGTCGGGTTGAGCGGCCGGAATGTTCTTCGAGACGTCGAAGCTGAAGTTCCGCGAGGCGCGCATGTCGTCCATCCGCGGCCGCGCGAGGGTGCGGGCGACGGCGAAGCGGGCGAACATGTCGTTGCCGACTTCAAGGATGAAGTTCGAGCTTGGCAGGATTTCCAGATATTGCGCGCCGCCGGTCACGGGCAGGGACACGGCGGTTGCGCCGGTGCCGCTGGCCGAGAAGCCGTTGGAGCTCTGATCCGTGTAGACCGCCTGGAAGCCGACGTTGCCGGTCAGAGGCATGCCGAACAGGTTGTGGTCGATGTTGGCGCGGATGAAGGTCGTCGAGACCTTTTCCGTCACTTCCCAGTTGCCGGAGACCACGTCCGCGTTCGGGTTGCGAACGAGGTTGTAGAAGCCGCTGTTGATCAGGCCGATCGTGTCGTAGCTGAGCACCGCCGGAATGCCGAGGTAGCCCAGTTCGGTCGGAGCCAGCAGGAACGCAGCCGGCACCACGACGGTCGCGCCGCCGGGAACGCCAAGGAAATACTGGTCGTTGACGAAGCTCTTCTCACGTTCGGAGTAGTTGAAGCCGAAGTCGATCGAGCTGAACGGGCCCTGGTGCAGTTCACGACGACCCGACAGGCGAATGGCCTTGATTTCGTCGGTGATGGTGGGGGTGTTCAGATACCCGTCCTGGCCGCCCGGGATGATATCGCTGCCCCAGCCTTGCGGGCTGGTCAGGCGGATCAGGTTCGGATCCGCATAGTTGATCGTGCTGGACAGGTGGGTGACCCCATCGCCATCGACGGTGAAGCCCAAGGTGTCGAGCGCGCCTGCGATGTTGCGGCCGGTACCGGAGTAGCCCTCAACGATGGTGTCCGTGCGTTCAACCTTCGAATAGTTGAGGTCGAGAGCGAAGGACCAATCGTCCGTGGCCTGGAACTTCGTGTTCCAGCCGACCGAGGTGATCTCGCTGTCACGACCGTTGAAGTCGTTGCGGACCACGCCCTTTACGTTGTCAAAGGTGCCGGCGGTGACCAGACCGTCCTGAACGGTGTAGCCGGGGCGAAGCGCGGGACCGGGACGGCAGATCGCGCTCTGGACGTTGACGGTGCAATCGCCGGCCGAGCCACCCCACTGCAGCGGGAACTCGATGCCGCGCAGGACCTGCGAGTTCTCGAACTTCGAATAGAAGGCGTCGATGGTCGAGGAGAAGCGGTCGTTTGGCTTCCACTCCAGCACGCCCATGTAGCCGTCGCGCTTCAGCTCGCTGGACATGACGTAGGGCTTCAGGCCGCCCTCAACCAGATTGCCGTCCGCAAGGGTCGGATAGCCCCAGCTGTTGAAGCGCTCCGACTGATACGGGCTCTCCATGTGAGCGTAGCCGAGGGCGACGCCCAGCGTACCGTCCAGGAACTGGTCGATGTACGAGATCGAGTAGCGGTTGCCGTGGTCGGTCGTACCCGAGTTCAGCGCGCCGATGTCGTTCATCTCATAGCGGGCGTTGGCGGCGATGGCGCGGCGGCCATAGGCCAGGGGTCGCACGGTCTGGAGATCGACGGTGCCGGCCAGGCCTTGACCGATCAGGGCGGCGTCCGGGGTCTTGTAGACCGTCACGCCGCTCAGCAATTCGGATGGATACTGGTCGAACTCGACGCCGCGGTTGTCGCCGGTCGTGACCTGCTCGCGACCGTTCAGCAGAGCAGTCGTGAAGTCTGGGCCGAGGCCGCGGATCGAGAGGGCCTGAGAGCGGCCGTCGAGGCGCTGCGTCGTCAGGCCCGGCAGACGGCCAAGCGATTCGGCGATGG
>DASVTM010000328.1:0-4238 GCA_036387575.1 Brevundimonas sp. | reverse complement strand
GTGTTCGGTATCGTGCTGGGGACCGTCTATGGCGAACTGGTCACCCGCGAGAAGCGTGCGGCCCGGGCGCTGGCGGCCGGCACCATTCCTGCGCACTGACCACGAAAAAGGCCCGCCGGTGACCGGCGGGCCTGATGTCGTTTGCCTTGAAGCCGTCTCTAGTTGAGGCGGCTGCCGATCTGGGCGATGGCGGCGTCGAGCAGCGGATCGCTCTTCTGCCCCGAAACGCGGGCGGTCAGTATCTGTTCGGCGACGCGCGCAGCCTGGTCGGCGGCGGCGGCCTTCACGTCTGCAGTCGCCTGGGCCTCGGCCTGGGCGATGCGACGCTCGGCCAAAGCCTGACGGCGGACAAGCGTTTCCTCGAGCTTGGCCTTGGCCTCCGCTTCCATCACACGGGCGTCGTCCTCGGCGGCCTTCAGCATGGCAGCGGCCTGGGCGTCAGCCTCGATCTTTTCGGCACGGATCTGGGCCAGCAAGGCCTCGGCTTCGGCGCGCAGGCGTGCGGCCTCGTCTAGCTCGGTCTGGATCTTCGAGGCTGCAGCGTCGAGTTGTGTGCCGGCGAGCTTGGGCACGCCAGCCATGATCAGAACACCGAAGAACAGCAGCAGGCCGACGCCGACCCACAGTTCGGGGTTGGAGAGTGACCAGAACTCACCGGAAAGAAAAACGGGCATGTCAGACGGTTCCCTTGACGGCGGCTAGCTCGACGGGCGTCGCGGCCTTGCCGGTCAGGTGTTCGACGATAGCGGCCGCCGTGTCGGCGGCGATGGAGGAGACCTGGGTCATGGCGGCGTCGCGGGTCTTGCCGATGGCGGTCTCGGCCTCGGCGATGCGAGCGTTGACGACGGCTTCTTCCTCGGCGGCGCGACGGGCGGCCTCTTCGGTGACGCGAGCCTTGGCGGCGGCGGCCAAGCTGCGCGATTCGGCGCGGGCCTGAGTGACTTCGGCCTTGGCCAGTGCGGCTTGTGAGGCGGCTTCAGCCTGCACGCTGCGGGCGGTCTCGACAGCGGTGGCGATCGTGTCGGCACGCTCGGCCATGACGCGACGCAGACGCGGTGCGAAGACCTTGGAAATCAGGAATAGCAGGATGAAGAAGAGGATCAGCAGGTAGGCGATCTGCCCGAACCAGTGCTGGGTCTCGAATTGCGGCAGGCCGCCCGTGCCGTGCTCGGCGACTTCACCTGCGGTGTTCGGACCTGCGGCGTGGCCGTTCGCGACCGCGTGTCCGACGGCGTCTTCCACCGGCAGAACGGGCGGCGGGGCGGAGGAATGAGCGGCCATATCTAGTCCGTGAAGCAAAAGCGAAACGACGGCGTCCGGTCAGGACGCCGTCGTCAGGATAGTCGTCGGTATCAGCCCAACCAGGCCAGGATGCCCAGAACGAAGGCCAGGATGCCCAGGGCTTCGACCAGAGCGGCGCCGACGAAAAGGTTGCCGACTTGCGAAGCAGCGGCCGAAGGGTTGCGCAGGGCGCCGCCCAGGAATGCGGCGAAGATGTTGCCCACGCCGATAGCGGAGCCGAGCATGCCGAGCGTGGCCAGGCCGATGCCGAAGTATTTGAAGGAGGCGGCGTCCATGATGAAATCCTATTCAGTCAGGTTGGTAGGTTAGAGGAAACTGGAGCGGCCCTTAGTGGGCATGTTCCAGGTTGACCACATCATTGAGGTAGATGCAGGCCAGAACGGCGAAAACGAAAGCTTGCAGGCCGGCCACGAGGAACTCGAGAGCGGTCAGGCCGACGACCATGGTCAGCGACAGGGCGGCGACGGGCAGACCCAGAAGGCCGAGCGCGTTGAACTCACCGGCCGCGAGGAACAGCCCGCCCATCGAGACCACGAAGCCCGCGAATATCTTCAGCGCGATGTGACCACCCAGCATGTTGCCGAACAAACGTAGGGCGAGGGTGACGGGGCGCAGCAGGAAAGACAGGAACTCGATCAGGCCCACCACCGGGCGGATCGCCAGCGGCGCGCTGGTCGGCCAGAACAGCAGGAAGAAGCCCAGACCGTTGCGAGCGAAGCCGACGCCGATGACCAGCAGGATGGTCAGCACGGCGAACGTAGCGGTGATGGCAAGTTGCGAGGTGACCGTGAAGGTCAACAGCAGGCCCAGCAGGTTCATGCCGAGGATCAGCATGAACAGGGTGAAGACGAACGGGAAATACCGCTTGCCCTCATGGCCGATGATGGAATGGGTCAGGTTGTCGATCAAACCAAAGACGGCCTCGCCTGCGGCCTGTGTGCGACCCGGAACGACCTTGGCGTTGGCCGTGACGATCGACAGGAACAGCACCACGGCCGCGAAGGCCAGTGTCATGGCGATGTGGGAGTTAGTCACGGCGAGGTGCACCGTGCCGATGAGCGGCAGGGTGACTTCGCCAAAATCGAGACCCGGAAGCGGGACGATCTGGAATTGATGAATCGGATCGGCCACGCAGTCGCTTCCCTAGTCTTCTTCGGCGTCGTCGAACGGCACGGCCTGAGGCACGATCCCGCTCGCTTTCGCCTGCGCCATCAGCCTGTCGGCTGTCCGGCGCGCCATCCAAATCGACAAGGCGAAGCCCGCGAGGACTCCGCCGATCAAACCCCACGGAGTGGTTTTGAAAAACCAGTCCACGGCCGCCCCCAAACCTAATCCCACGAAAACACCACCGATCAGCTCGGCGATGATCTTGTAGGCCTGGCTCGTCACCGCCAGCCCCGCGAGATGCTCGGAGGTCGGCGGCGCATTCCTGTGTTCCAGCGCGGAAGCACTGTCGTTGAGGCGTTTGATCGCCTCTTCGCGCGATTCCTGAAGCTTGGACATGGGTTGTGTTTACTCAGCGCTCCGAGAACCCCGAAGCGGGTCTGAATTCGGCGCGGAACCTATAGGCGAGGGGCAGTTTGGTCAAGGCGTGTTACAGCCTATCTAACTGTCTGATAGGGCTAAAGTTTTTTCGGCCATTCACAGGTGTGACGAAGCGCCGCCACTCTGCGTCGGTAGCAGGTGGCGTCGGAAGGCCTGATGGCTGTGCGCGCTTACGCCTCCGCTCTTCCCTCCCGGCGCCGCACAATCCATATGCAGTCCATGACCATGAGAGGCAGTGAACGCGGCGGCGCCCGTAGCGGACGTCGCGCCGATCCGGAAACCAAGGCGCTGGCGGGAGCTTCGGCGGACAAGCCTGAGGAGCCCAATACCTTTGCTGCACTGGCAGATCTGGTGCGGTTGGTGGGACGTTCCGGCGCGCCCCAACTGCGTCTGCGGCTGGTCTGCGCGATCGCCCTGACGCTGGCCGGCAAAGGGCTTGGCGTGCTGGCGCCGCTGGTGCTGGGCGCTGCGGTCAATCATCTGTCACGCGGGCAGGGGGCGGGCGTCTCGGTCGGGCTGGGCTTCGCTGCGTTTGCCGCAGGCTGGGCGCTGGTGCGGTTCCTGTCGTCGGTCACGCCCCAGATATCCGACGTGATCTTCGCACCCGTCCGCGCGGCGGCCCAGCGTAAAACTGCGGGGGAAACTTTCGCCCACGCGCTGAATCTGTCGCTGGATTTCCACCAGACCAAACGGTCCGGCTCCCTGTCCCGTACGGTGGACCGGGGTTCGCGGGCCGTCGATTTCTTGCTGCGAATCCTTGCTTTCAACCTCGTGCCGACAGCGCTTGAACTGGTGCTGGCGGCCGGGGTTCTGGGCGGCAAGTACGACTGGCGATTCGCCGCCGTCGCCGTGGTCGTGGTTGTCATCTACGCCAGCCTGACCTTCGGCATTTCCAACTGGCGGATCGAGCATCGCCGGACGATGAACACAGCCGATTCGGAAGCCGCTGGTCTCGCCGTCGATGCCCTGCTCAACTACGAGACGGTCAAGTCGTTCGGGGCGGAGGCACGCGCCGCCGAGGGCTACGATCGGGCGCTGGGCGACTACAATGTCGCGGCGCTGAAGGCCAACACCTCGCTGGCGCTGCTGAATGCCGTACAGGGCCTGATCATGAACCTGGGCCTCGGCGTCATGGCCGTGATGGCCGGATTCGAGGCGGCGGCGGGGCGGATGGGCCCCGGCGACGTCACAGCGGCCGTGCTGATACTGATCTCGCTCTATGCGCCCTTGAACATCCTCGGCTTCGCCTATCGCGAAATACGGCAATCCTTCATCGACATGGAGGAGATGCTGAAAATCACGCGCCAATCTCCCCAGGTCGCCGATGCGCCCAATGCGCCGGACCTGCCCAAGCCGGACGACACGCGCGGCGGGTCGATCACCTTCGAAGG
>DASVTM010000327.1:0-1666 GCA_036387575.1 Brevundimonas sp. | reverse complement strand
CTGAAGTCGGTCGCAAGCTGGACGCCATCGTCGCCGACTTCATCGCCAAGGGCCCCACTGACGAAGAGGTCGCCCGCGTCGCCACTCGGTATGTCTCGGGCCGTATCCAGAGCCTCGAACAGGTCAACGGCAAAGCCAATGTGCTGGCCGAGGGTCAGCTCTATGCGGGCGATCCGGACCACTACAAGAAGGAGCTGGCCCAGTACGCGTCGGTCACTCCGGCGCAGGTCACGGCGGCGATGCAGAAATGGCTGACCCGTCCGGTGTTCGACCTGACCATCGCTCCCGGAGAGCGTGAAGCCTATGTCGAAGCCGCCGCTCCGTCGGGCATCGCGCCCGCACCGGCCGCCGAAATCCAACGCGTCGCCCGCGATCCGATGCCCACCATCGGCCAGGTCCCCGACCTCGACTTCCCCGCCGTCGAACGCGCAACTTTGTCGAACGGCGTGAAGGTGATCTACGCACACGTCGATACCGTGCCGGTCACCCGCGTGGCGGTTGAGTTCGACGCCGGTTTCGCCGCCGACCGTGCAGACCGTCTGGGCGCTCACAGCCTGATGCTGGATCTGCTGGACGACGGCACCACGACCCGCGACGCCAACCAACTGGCCGAGGAACAGGAGCGTCTCGGCGCCTCGATCCAGGTCGGCGCATCGATGGACCGAACCTCCGCCAACCTCACGGCCGTCACCGCCAACCTGACGCCGTCGCTGATCCTGATGGCGGACGTGGTTCGCAACCCGGCCTTCGCACCCTCCGAAGTCGAGCGTCTGCGCGCGCAACGACTGGCTGCCCTGTCCAGCGAGGCGACCCAGCCAGGCGCGATTGCGGCCCGCGCCCTGCCGCCGCTGCTTTACGGCGCCGACAGCCCCTATGGCCGGTCCTTCACCGGTACTGGCGATGCGTCCACGATCACCGCCCTGACGCGAGCCGACCTGGTTCAGGAACACGATGAATGGGTGCGGCCGGACAACGCGACGATCTTCGTCGTCTCCGACCTGCCGCTGTCGCAAGTCACGCCGCAACTCGAAGCCGCGTTTGGCGACTGGCGCGCCCCCTCGATCGCCAAGGGAACGAAGGCGTTCAGCGACGCGGTTCCGGCGCCGACCAACCGGATCGTCCTGATCGATCGTCCGCAATCGCCGCAGTCGCTGATCTACGGCGGCGCCGTGCTGCCGTTGTCGGGCACAGACGATCTGCTGACGTTGACCTCCGCCAACTCGATCCTGGGCTCGGACTTCCTGTCGCGGATCAACGCCGATCTGCGCGAGACCAAGGGCTGGTCGTATGGCGTGCGCGGCAACGTCAACCCGCTGGAGCACCGGGTTCCCTACATCGTCAACGCGCCGGTGCAGGCCAATCGCACGGGTGAGTCCGTCGCGGCCCTGATCGCCCAGTACGACCGCTTCCTGAAGGCAGACGGCGTCACGCCGCTGGAGCTGGAGCGGACCATCAACGGCAACACCCGTCAGCTGGCCGGCGGTTACGAAACCTCGGCGCAGATACTCGGCGCCCTTCGGTCCAACGCCCTGTATGGCCGTCCGGACGACTATCAGGAGACGATCGCCAGCCGCACTCGCGCCCTGACAGCAGCCCAGATGGACGACGCCGCGCGTCAGGTCATCCGGCCCGATCAGTTCGTCTGGGTGGTGGTCGGCGACGCCTC
>DASVTM010000326.1:0-1636 GCA_036387575.1 Brevundimonas sp. | reverse complement strand
CGGGCATGACCGCCATCGGCCGCACCGCCGGTCCGGTCCGCACGCCGCTGGTCGACCTGAACGCGGCCCAGATGGCCGAGCTGTCGGCGCTGATCGCACGGGTGCAACCCGCAGCGGCTCCGAAGCTGGCGGCGAACGGATAGTCGCAGGGCACTGTCCGGTGCGAACCGGAGAGCCTATGACCAACAGCCTACACAGGTTGCGCGCTAACGCCCGTTCGGGCTGCTTGAGCGCGGGTCGCAGGGCGCCATGAACATGTTCGAACTCAGTCAGTTGCGTTGCTTCGTCGCCGTCGCCGAGGAACTCCACTTCGGGCGGGCGGCGCAGCGCCTCAACATGACCCAGCCGCCGCTGAGCCGTCAGGTCCAGCTGCTTGAGCGCATCCTCGGTGTCGTGCTGCTGGACCGCACCAGCCGGTCAGTGCGGCTGACGCCGGCCGGTCGGTCGTTCCTGGTCGAGGCCAAGCGCATCCTGCGACTGGCCGAGAGCGCGGCGCTGGCCACACGCCGGATCGCCAGCGGTGACGCCGGGCGGGTCGCGGTCGGGTTCACGGCGGCCTCGGGCTACAGCTTCCTGCCGAACCTCGTCGATCTGGCGCGGACCCAGTTGCCCAACGTCGACCTGACGTTGCGCGAGCTGGTCTCGGGCGAACAGGTCGAGGCTTTGCTGACGGGTCGGATCGATCTGGGTCTGGTTCGACCGCCCTTGACCCGGCCCGAGTTCGATAAGGTCCGCGTGCTGACCGAGCCGCTGGTGGCGGCTCTTCCGAGCGGCGATCCCCGTCTGGACAAGGAGACCGTTAGTCTGTCGGACTTCGATGCCCAGCCGATGGTCATGTATGCGCCAGAGGGCGCGGGTTACTTCCACGGCATGCTGACGGCCATGTTCGACGAGGCCGGGGTGTCGCCCCAGTACGTCCAGCACATGTCCCAGATCCACTCGATCCTGGCTCTGGTCCATGCCCGCATCGGCGCCGCCGTGGTCCCGGAGGCGGCGACCAAGCTGCATTTCGAAGGGGTCGAGTTCCGGCCTCTGGAAACGACGCCCGAGCGGCCGGTCGAGCTGTTCGTCGCCTGGCGTCGCGACAATGACAACCCCAGTCTCAAGCCGCTGCTGGCGCTGATTCAGGCGCAGGCGGACCATCCCGCCGCAGGGGCCGACTAGACCTCAAGGAGACCTCGCATGCCCACCCGCAGGACCGTCATAGCGACCGCAGCCGTCGCCGCATTGATCCCGGCGGGAGGTGCGTTCGCGCAGGGGCGAAGAGGGGCGGCGGCGCCGGTCGCCACGACGAAGCATGGGCGGGTGCGCGGGTTTGTCGATCAGGGCGTGAAGGTCTTCAAGGGCGTGCGCTATGGCGCCGACACCTCGACGCGACGGTTCCAGCCTGCGGTCGCGCCCGAGCCGTGGAGCGAGGTCCGCGACGCGCTAGCCTACGGCGCGGCCAGTCCGCAGAAGTCCGATGAACCGAACCAGTCCGAAGACTGCCTGTTCCTCAACGTCTGGACACCGGAGCTGCGCGATGGGCGAGCCCGTCCGGTGATGGTCTATGTCCACGGCGGAGCGCACGCCAACGGGTCAGGGTCGAGCCCACTGTATGACGGCGTCGCCCTGTGCCGACGCGGCGACGTGGTCG
>DASVTM010000325.1:0-2039 GCA_036387575.1 Brevundimonas sp. | reverse complement strand
CTGCATCCGCACCACTGCCCTGACGGGCATAGACGCCGGTGCCGTTGAACTGCAGCGGATTGTCTCCGCCCACATCCATCGCCAGTGTGAACGGCAGGCGCGACAGCGTCCCGCGTCCGTTCAGGTCGAGGCTGCGAACGGTGATGGTCGAGCCGGTCAGGCGTGCATTTCTGGCGGTGACGGCGAGTATGGCGGTGTCGTCGCCGTTTCCTTCCGTCAGCCGCACCCGGCCCTCGGCGCTGCCCGAGGTGATGAAGGCTCCGGGCCGTGCGCTGAACGTCAGGTCGGCGCTGGAGGGAATATTGTCCGACAGCGAGATCGCGCCTTGCGCTTTTATCCCGCCGGCATCGACATCGACGTCGGTCAGCCGCACGGATTTGCTGCCGAGGAAGAAGCTCCCCGACGCGGCGGCCGGTCCATAGTTGGAGCCGCTGGTGATCGTCACCCGACCGTCGGAAGCGTCGGCGCCCTTGCGGAAGCTCAGGATCAGTTTGGTCTGCAGCATCTTCAGCGGCCCGGCGTCGACCTTGTCGAAGCCAGCGGTCAGGTCAACGCGTGGCTCGGCCAACGTTCCCGTCAGCGCGCCGTCGCCGGTCATCGCCCCATCGATAGCCACAGGACCCACGCCGAAGGGCCCACGCGCGTTCCAGTTCAGCGCCAGACGCAGCCGGCCATCGAAGCCCATCAGCCCTTTGGCCGCAGCCTCGCCCATCGTCCCCGTGACCAGAAGTCTTTCGATCGCCAGCTCACGCTCCATCTGGCCTTCGAACTGCACACGCGGCGTCGCGCCCAGCAGACGATCCAGTTCCGCCAGCCCGGTCGCGACCTTGGCTCCTCGCCCGTCGAACGTCAGCTTCCACGGCTGGCCCGAGCGGTTCGAGGCGGTGATCGCGCCCGCGAGTTGCCCGGTGGCGCCCGCCTGAATGCGACCTATGTCGGTAATCCGCGCCTGACCCCGGAAGCCCAGCGCGCCCAGCAGGTTGCGCGTGCCCGTGCCGTTGACCAGCAAGGCCTGACCGACCAAGTCGAGCTTCTCGAACAGGAACGCCCCGTCCTTCATCCGCACAGCCTCGAACTTCAGGTGCGGCGCCGTGCCGAACAAGGCGCCGATGACGCCCTCGGTCGAGCCGCCGTTGGTCAACAGATCACTGTCGATGTCCATCCGGCCATCCTTGACCTGAACGTTCAACGGGCCCGTCACACGCGTCGCCTTGTAGCTGGCGATGTCGGCGGCCAGCATGGTGGCGCGTCCTGTCAGGCTCCAGGTCGCGGCGTCGCCATTGAACGTGCCGCTCCACGCCGTGGGACCGCCGAGTGTGAGCCCCAGCAGCCGGGTCAGAGACTGGGTCGAGACCTCTAGCTTGACGCCGTCCGGCGCCGACCGGTCCGACAGACGGATCATACCCTGGGCGTTGGAGTTGAAATTCTCGGAGATAAAGCGCCAGCCGACGCCCTGAAAACCCTTGCGGTTGGCGTCCGGGATGGCGGCGAAACCGAAGCGAGCGGTGCGACCGATGCGCTTGACGAACGGCTCCAGCAGATCCGAACCGCTGAAGTCGGCGTATCCCGAAATCCGCGCTCCGTCCTTGCCATAGCGTCCCTTGATCAGCAGCGGGGTGAAGGCCCCTGTCTTGACCGTGGCGTCCACGATCTCGCCGTTGATCACGGCGATAGCCGAGAACGGCTGGTCCGGCGAATAGCCTAGCGAACCCGCGATCGGGCCACCCTGCGCCTCGTTGGCCCGCAAGTTGAGCCGCAGCTCGTCGACCTTGCCGCCGAACGTGGCGGTCAGGCGCAGGTAGTCGCCGGGCCGGTTCAGGCTGTAAGCGTTGACGGTAGCGTCCTTGGCTCCGAAGCGCGGGATGTCGGCCGAGCCCGTCAGCCGCCACCTGCCATATTCCTTGGAGAAGCCCTCCAGCAGTTCGACGTTGGCATCGAACTTGTCGATTTCGATGCTGATCGGGGCGGGCTGGCGGGGCTTGCCGTCCGGCGGCTCAATCTCGGGACGGCGCAGCAACCGGATGGTGTCGGCAGTAATC
>DASVTM010000324.1:0-1591 GCA_036387575.1 Brevundimonas sp. | reverse complement strand
CGCCTCGCCGCACTCGCCAGCATCCAGGCGACGCTGGCCAGAACGCAGAGCGGTCAGGCGGATCTGGAAGATATCGTCCGCCAGGAGCTCGTCCACAGTGTGGGCTCCGACGAAGGCATTGAGGTCGAGGGGCCGACGATCCTCCTGAAGGGTCGCACAGTCGAGTTGATCGCGCTCGCCCTGCATGAGCTTGCGGCCAACGCCGTGAAGTTCGGAGCCCTTTCGACCGGGGGACGCCTGGCGGTGACCTGGACGCACGCGCCGACCGCCCCAGGGAGCGGTCAAAACCTGATCCTGAGTTGGAAGGAAACCGGCGTGGCTTCGGCTGATCCGGATCATGCCGGCTTTGGTCTGGAACTCATCAAGCGGGGCCTCCCGTATGAACTCGACGCCGATGTCGCTGTCGATTTCACACCGACCGGTCTGGAGTGCACGATCCTGCTTCCCCTTGGCCGCGGGGGCGCCTGATGTTCATATCTTCGCGCGTCCCCTTGCGTCGGGCGGGGCCGGCGCCCGTCATCGCCCACTTCAGTGCACTGGCAAAACTTACCCCGCCGGAGGTGGAGATTCTCGCCGGACTGAACGACTGGCGTTGGGAGCCGGCCGGTTCAGAACTGGTGCGTGACAGAACGATCCTGTCGCCGCGGGTTCTGGTCTCGGGATGGGCCGCGCGGGTCAGGTGGCTCGAGGATGGGCGACGCCAGATCATCGGGCTGATCTTGCCGGGTGACGGGATCGGGCTGTGCAGACGGCCGCAGCCGCTGGCGCTCTGCCCCGTGCTTGCCCTCACCCCCATCCAGACCCTGGACGCCGCGCCGATCATGCGCGCCATCGAGGGGGCGCCTGATTTCGCGAGGCTGTCTCACGCCGTCAACGTGGCCGCCGCCATGGACGAGGCTTGGCTGATGGACCAGGTCGTGCGGCTGGGCCGGTTGACCGCCTACGAACGGCTCGCCCATCTCATCCTGGAGATAAGGGCCCGCCTGAAGGCGCTTGGTCCGGATGTCGACGGCAGCATCCCGTTTCCGCTAACCCAGGAGATGCTGGCTGATGCGACCGGACTGAGCATGGTGCACGTCAACAGGACGCTGCAGCAGCTGCGCCGTGAAAAGCTGATCGAACTCGGCCACGGTCGCTTGAAAATCCTGGACCTTCAGGCCCTGGTCGATTTGTCGGATTTTCGCGAGCCTGAGCCCGACGCCTGGATATTTCAGGGACAACGCCAGTTGTAGCGAACTCGGCGCGCGACCGTGACGTACGTGAAAGATTTCGCGCTGCTACATTCGCTCAAATCAGTGGTCTCGACGACGAGGGGACAAGTATCCAGGGATCGGGCTGGCGTCCGTGTTCTCCCGCGGCAGAACGCCGCAAGACGGCGGCATCGAGGAGTGAGCGCTGACGGCGGCGATCGGCCTCGCCTGTAGCCAGCCTGCCCTCACACAAATGGCCGGCCCCTGCCTCCGTCGCCGGAATCGACCAACTTCGAAATCGTCCACGCCATGGCCCGCGGGTCCAGAGGTTTCTCAAGCCGTGGCGAGGTCTCGAACCCCACGAGAAGGGAGGCGTCGTAGCCCGTCGCGAACACGAAGGG
>DASVTM010000323.1:0-5820 GCA_036387575.1 Brevundimonas sp. | reverse complement strand
GACCCCCGCCGCTGGGTCGGCTGCTGGACGATCTCGAGGCCAGGAAGATGACCGACTCGCTCGTCTATCTTCCGATCGTGCGCCGTCTGGTTGCCTTGTCGCCAGATGAGGCCATGAGCCGACTGGACTCCTCCGCCACCTCGCCCGCCGCGCGCGTGTTGCTCGCGGATGCCGTCGCCGTGACCGGAGACTATCGCGCCGTAGCGCCGCTTCAGCGGGCCGCGCGGGCAGAACGACCCGATCTTCGGATGGCCGCCATACGGGGGCTGAGCCTGCTCGCCCACCCGGCTTCGATCCCCACCTTGACGGAAGCGCTGTCGGATCCCGATTGGGAAGTCCGGGCCGCCGCTTGCGAAGCGATGGGGCGTACCGGCTTCAACGAGGGCGTCGCCGATCTGGCCGACCGGCTCGCCGACAGCGTGTGGTGGGTGCGATTCCAGGCGGCCGAGGCCCTGAGCCGCCTGGGACCGGGCGGTCTGGAGGCCCTCTTGCACGCCTCGCGCCTCTCCGATGACCTCCCGCGTCGAGCCGCCTCCCTCGCTCTGGCTGAAAAGGGGTTTGCCGCTCCCGTGCTGGAGCACGGGTCGTGCTGAACTTCGAGCCCGACCTGTTCCTGGCTGTCGCGGCTGCCGTAATCGCCTGGTTCGTGATCGGAACAGGTCTTCTGCAGAATCTCATCTATCTGGTGCAACTCGGGTTGGCCGCCGCAGCCCTTGTCGAACGCCCGCCTACGTCCCAGGCCGGGGTGATGTGGCGTCGATTGTCCGAAAGCGCCCCGCCGATTGCGCTTCTGGCCCCGGCCTTCAACGAGTCCCTGACGATCAGCCAGTCCGTCAGGTCGTTGCTGTCGCTGCACTACCCAAACTTCGAAGTCGTCGTCATCAACGACGGGTCGAGCGACGACACCCTGGCCGTACTGATAGAAACCTTCGATCTCAAACCGATCGAGCGGCACTACGATCTGGAAATCGCCCATGCATCGATCCGCGGTCTTTATGGAGCGGTCCATCAACCGCGGCTGATCGTGATCGACAAGGTCAACGGCGGCAAGGCCGACGCCCTGAACGCCGGGATCAATGTGTCGCGCGCGCCCATCTTCTGTTCCATGGACGCGGATTCACTACTGGAACCTGATGCCTTGCTGAGGGCGGTGAGTCCCTTTGTCGAGGACCCTGTGCGTACGGTGGCCGTCGGGGGGACCGTTCGGATTGCAAACGGCTGTGTGATCGCCGATGGGCGGGTGGTCGAGGTTCGCGCGCCGCGCGATCCTCTGGCCCTGCTTCAGACGGTCGAATACCTGAGGGCGTTCCTGATGGCGCGCCTTGCCTGGAGCCGCATCAACACCCTCACAATCATTTCCGGCGCCTTCGGGCTGTTTCGCCGCGCCCGCGTCATTGAGGTCGGGGGATACACCCACGGTACCGTGGGTGAGGACATGGAACTGGTGGTCAAGCTGCATCGGTTGATGCGCGACAACAGGCTCCCTTACCGTATCGCCTTCGTACCCGAGCCGGTGTGCTGGACCGAAGCGCCGGAAAGCCTGAGCGTGCTTGGACGGCAGCGGTCCCGCTGGCACCGGGGCGCTCTGGAGACGTTCGAACGCCATTGGCCGATGCTCTTCATCCCACGTTATGGACGGGTCGGCGCGATCGGTTTCGGCTATATCCTCCTGGTCGACGTTCTGGGACCGATCGTCGAGGCGCTCGGCTATCTGTTGATTCCGCTGTTCTGGATGTCCGGTCTGCTCTCGGTCGAATATCTGCTGGCGTTTGTGGCCATGAGTTTCACCTTTGGAGTCGTCATCTCGGTGGGCTCTCTCGCGCTCGAAGAGTCCGAATTGCGACGCTTCCCACGCGCCCGCGACCTTGTCTTGCTGACCCTCGTCGCCGTGCTGGAAAACTTCGGCTACCGCCAGCTCAACACGTTCTGGCGACTGCGGGGCGTCTGGCAGTATCTGAGGCGGAGCCAGTCATGGGGGACCATGACCCGTAAGGGCTTTGGATCTGCGGGCGTTGCGCGTGGCGCCTGAACGCGACCAGCGCGGGGCCGGTCAGGCCGCTGTCAGAGCCATCTGCAGTTCACTGGCCGAGAACGGCTTCACGAGCGTCCTGTCGGCTCCGAGCCCGGCCGCCATGCCCAGAACCGCGTCGGCCCCCAATCTTCCGCCGCCGCTGATCGCCACGATTCGAAGGCCGGGATGGACGCGGCGCGCCTGCATGATGAAATCAATCCCGTCGCGGTCGGGCATCAGAATGTCGACGACCGCTGCGTCGCAGTGTTGGGCGGCCATGAGCTCGAATGCGGTCTTTACGTCCGGAGCACTCACGACTTCGAAACCAAGTCCGGCGACCATGTCGTGCAGATACTGCAACATCAATGGATCGTCGTCGATGACGCAAACTTTCACCCGATCATCTCCCAGGGGTTGTGCTGACGCCGGGAAGGTTACGCAACCTTGAGGCGGGTAGGTCAAGCGCTGCCGACCGCTTATCGCTGGCTGGCGATTGTCGCGGCCGTGCTGGCGCCGCTGCTGCTGGTCTTCTCAGGTTTTGAACTGATCAATGAGTTCAGAAGCAACCGGATCGTCCGCGCCGAAATCGACCGATCCTACGAAACCCGCTCACAAATTCAGAGCGTATTCTCCTTGCTGCAGGACGCCGAAACCGGGCAGCGGGGCTATGTCATTACAGGAGACGAGCGCTTTCTTGAGCCCTACGAGCGCGCGACCAGCACTCTCGACAGGCAAATGCAGGCCTTGGGCGTGCTCTTCCGGCACCACCCTGGACAAGCCGACGACTACGCAAAGCTGAACGATCTGGCCGCGCGCAAAGTCGCCGCGATGGAGGTCGGAATCGATGCCCGTCAGACCCAGGGGCTGCAAGCCGGGATCGCCGTGGTTTCCGGCGGCGAGGGCAAACGCCTCATGGACGAGGTTCGCGCGGTTGTTGCCCGAATGAACGCGGTGGAGGCCGAGGCCCTGAACGCCTATGCGCGCACCGCGCAGGAGCGGACAGCGCGGACAGAGCTCCTCGTCGGAGGCCTTTTCCTGGCCTTGACTGCGGCGATCGGCGGCGCATCGCTCCTGATCTGGCGCTATATTCGCACGCGGCAGACCATGCTGTCCGCCATTGAGGCGACGGCCGCGCGCCAGAGTGCGATTTTCGACAGCGCCATCGACGGTATCGTCACACTCAACCCGAGCGGCACCATCGAAACGGTCAACGCCGCAGCTGCACGCATGTTTGGCTATGAAGCCGCGGAGGTTACCCGTCGCGACATGTCTATGCTGATCGACATCGCGCCCGACGGCGACGGCGAGTTCCTCAAGCGGCTGGGCGCATCGCAGGGTGCGCTGGAGGGCGGCCTTCTGCGCCAGATGGACGCGCGTCACAGGAACGGCGACACCTTTCCGGTCGATGTCGCCCTGGGCCCGATGCGCTTGCCATCCGGCATCCACATCGTCGCCATCATCAGGGACATCTCTGAACGGCGCCGGATGGAGCAGATGAAGGATGAGTTCGTTGCGACCGTGAGCCACGAACTGCGAACGCCCCTCACGTCCATTGCGGGGTCGTTGGGACTGCTGGCCGGCGGCGCTGCGGGCGCCTTGCCCGACAAGGCCGCGCGGCTGATCCAGATCGCCCACGCCAACAGCCAGCGACTGGTGAGGCTGATCAATGACATCCTTGACATCGAGAAGATCGAATCCGGCAAGCTTCGGCTCGACATGGCTCCCCTTGACCTGCGCGAGATCGCACAGCGATCGCTGGAAGGCGTCGGCGGCTATGCCGGCGATCTGGAGGTAAAGCTCACCCTGACCGGGCAGGGGCCGGTCGCTATTCGCGGGGATGCGGACCGGCTTATCCAGGTAGTGACCAATCTTCTGTCCAACGCGCTCAAGTTTTCGCCGCGAGGCGGCGAGGTGCGGGTCAGCGTCGATCCGGAGACCCGGCTGGCGCGACTGAGCGTCGTCGACGAAGGACCCGGCATCTCCGAAGCTTTCCGTGCGCGCATTTTCTCAAAGTTCGCCCAGGCCGACAGCTCCGACACCCGGGCCAAGGGCGGCACGGGTCTGGGGCTGGCGATCGCCCGCGAGATCGCGGAACGCCATGGCGGTCGTCTGTGGTTCGAGTCCGCCGAAGGCTACGGCGCGACCTTCCACCTCGACTTGCCGCTGGTCGAAGACTCTCCGGCATCGGCCGACACGGGGGGGCCGCGCCTGCTGATCGTCGAGGATGACGCGGACGCAGCCGAGGTTCTGCGAGAGATGCTGGAGCGTGACGGCTATGCGGCCGATGTGGTTGCGACCGGCCGCGAGGCCCTGTCCGCGGCGCGCACCGGCGCCTACGCCGCCCTGCTGGTCGACCTTCAGTTGCCGGATGCCGACGGGATCGGGCTGATCCGGACTCTGAGGGCGAGGCCCGAGACGCGGAACCTCCCAGTGGTGGTGGTCTCAGGCGATACGGCCCGGGGTATGGCGCGGGGGCGGTCTCTGGAGGTTGTGGACTGGCTTGAAAAGCCGTTCGACCAAGCTCGACTGCGCACGGCCGTCGCCGCTCTCCATCAGCGCACCAAAGATCGGAAACCCCGCATCCTGCACGTCGATGACGACCGTGACATTCTGGACGTTACCGCGTCCGCCCTTGGGGGCGGCGTGGATGTCACCTCCGCCGAAAGTCTGGCTGCGGCGCGGGCCGTGCTGGCGGGAATGAAGCCTGACCTCGTGATCCTCGACCTTGGCCTGCCCGATGGATCGGGTCTGGAACTGCTGGGTGATCTGGGAGACAGCGCTGGGAAGACGATCCCTGTGGTCGTCTATTCGGCGCAGGAGATGGATGGCGCGTTGGCGGACCGGGTCGAGGCGGTCCTGACCAAGTCGCGGACCTCTCTCGCAGGCTTGGCGCGGACCGTGCGTAGACTGACGGATGCCGGTGGAGCTGGAAAATGATTTTGAACGTCCTGCACGTGGACGATGAACCCGATATCCGTGAAGTTGCGGCGCTGGCGCTCGAAATGGACCCGGGCGTCAACGTTCGATCCGCCGCATCCGGCCGGGACGCCCTGGGCGTTCTGGAGTCGAATGCTCAGATCGACGTCATCCTGCTGGATGTCATGATGCCCGAGCTAGACGGTCCGGGCACCCTCGAACAACTCCGGATCATCCCCGCTCATGCTGACACGCCCGTGATCTTCATGACGGCCCGGGCTCAATCCCATGAGCTGGAACGATTTCTCGGCCTTGGCGCCCTCGCAGTGATTTTGAAGCCGTTCGATCCGATGACCCTCGGTCAGCAGATTCGCGACCACCTGGCGAGCGCGTGACCGATCCCTTCGCAGCGCTCAGGGCCCGCGTCCGCGATCGCGCATTGGCGGCTCGTGAGGCGCTCGAACGCCTGGCGCGGGAAAATCTCGCCAGCGAACAGGCGCACCAGCGGCTTCAGCGCCGATGCGTCGGCCGGAGCGACCTGGACATAGACAGAGACCGGAGCCTCGGCGCACATCCTGACGCTGATCGGTGGAGGAATGAGTTCGACGCCTGATGCGACGGGCAGTTTCGACAGCTGCCTTTCCGCCTGTTCCGCCGTCCCACCCCGTCAGCGTTCTTGCGCTCTCGGCTTGGTCGACGCTCTGGGGCCCGGTGTGGATCTGCCCTAGCAAACAACAGCGGATGGGGCAGTCCGGTTAAAGCCATGGTCGGCGGCAGCGGTTGAATATCACGCCGTTAGGTGAGATGGTTCCGTCCGGCACGGGTAGTTCCGTCACGGTAATTGCTGCCCTCTCTGATCAGTTGCTGAAGCTTTCGGCCCGGAGTAGAGCTCG
>DASVTM010000322.1:0-3967 GCA_036387575.1 Brevundimonas sp. | reverse complement strand
GACGCCGAAGCCCGCGCGCGGCGTCAAGGCGGTCATGTCGCGTGTCATCGCCAAGGTCACCGGCCCGAAGAAGCCTCGCTCCAAGCCAGCTTGACGGTCCCAATAATCGGGGTGGCGGTCGCTCTTGCGTCACCCCGTCTTCACGGTGTCTGGTGAAAGCGGAGGATCGCCTATGACCAGACTGCTCGCTCTCGCTGCGACTACGCTCGGACTGTTGTTCACGGGAGGCGCGGCGCACGCCAGCGCCCCCGTCTATGCGGTGAAGGCCTGTCCTGCAGACTGGCCCGTCCAGACGGCGCGGGTCGTGGAGTGCGGAACCCTGACGGTGGACGAGACGCGGGATGATCCGAACACACGCCGTATCGATATCGCCGTCGCTGTCGTGAAGGCCAGCGCGCCTTACAAGGATGCATCAGGTCAGGCCCTGCCGCCGGTAGTCGTGTTCCACGGCGGACCGGGCGGCGATCTGGTGACCAGCGTCGGTCGGCGGCTTGCCTTTTACGCCGCCAATCCGGAGCGCGTCGGACCGCTGGCCGCGATCGATCAGGACTGGATCTATTTCGATCAGCGTGGCGGCGGTCTCGGCAATCCGTCCATGGGCTGCCCCGGCGCGCAGCTGACCGATGCCGGGCCGCCGTCCAAGGAAGACGCGGATAAGCTGATCGCCTGTCTCAAGGGCTATGCCGCTGCGGGCGTGAACCTGTCTCAGTATAATGCCGCCGGGATCGCCGCCGATGTCGCTGATTTGAAGTCGGCCATGCATCTCGACCGGATCGACCTGTTCGGTGGCTCCTATGGTCCGCGCATCGAGGCGGCCGTCATCACCCATGCGCCGCAGGGCGTCCGCGCCGTGGTGATGGACTCGCCCTGGCCACCGGAGGGCAACTGGGCCGTCCACACGCCGGAGCAGGTCTCGGCCGCCGTGAAGATCATCCTCGCCAAATGCGCAGCCCAGACGGAGTGCGGCGCGCGCCACCCCAACCTCCAGACACGGTTCGAAGCCAACGCTCGCAAATGGCTGGCTGGTCCGCAGGCTAATACGGATGGCAAGACCTACACCGTCGAGGATCTGGCCTCGTTCCTGATGGACACGACCTATTCCGGTTCGGGTGTCCGCAGCCTGCCGGCCGATCTGGAGAAGATCATCGCCGGCGACCTGACCGCCGTGGCTGAAAGCGCGGAAGGGCGCACCTACTATACCGAGGGCCAGCACATGACCCACCTGTGCAAGGAAGAGCTGCCGTTCGAGTCAAAGGCCGCCCTGGCCGCCGGGGCCGCGGGTGATCCGGTCGCCGAGGTCTCGGTCCCCAGCCTGTCGCGTTTGTTCGACGTCTGCGCCGCGATCGACGTCGGCGTGGCCGATCCGGTCGAGAACGCCCCGGTCCATACCGACATCCCGACCCTGTTCATCGCCGCCGAGATCGATCCCGGCTGCCCGCCTCCCCTGACCCGCAAGGCCGCCGAGGGCTATGCGAACAGCCAGGTGATGATCGTCACCAACGCCACCCACGGCGTTACCGGCCAGAACCCCTGTGCCGCCCGTGCCGCTCGGGATTTCCTGCGCGACCCGACGAAGCCGGTCGATCAAAGCTGTCTGCCTGCGGCCGGAACACCTCTGGTGTTTGCCAAGGAATAAAACTCTCGACTGTTATAAAATAACACGATAGATCGCTGCCGATGACGCCGCCGACCCTCGAGCATGATGTTCTGTTTTCGCTGATCGGCGGCGGCTTCGTGGCGGCATTTCTGCATGCCGCACTGCCAACGCACTGGCTGCCGTTCGTCCTCGTTGGGCGGGCGCAAAAATGGCGACTGCCCAAGCTGCTAAGCGCCGTAGCAACGGCAGGTCTCGCCCATATTGCAACCACGGCCGTGGTCGGTGGCCTGATCGTGGCGGCGGGTCTGGCATTGGACCAGTGGGTCGAGGGCCTTATGCCGCATCTGTCGGCCATCCTGCTGTTCGCGTTCGGCGGCTTCTACCTGCTCAAGGCCATCGTCCGCAGGCCCGCGCCAGTCACGGCCAACGGCGCGACGATGGAGCTGACGGAACCTAGCGTGTCGCACGCAGCCGCCTTCTGGGGACTGGTCGCCATGCTGGCCATTTCTCCCGGCGAGGTGCTTCTGCCGATCTATATGTCCTCGGCGCAGGAGGGCATCGCCGCGCTCGCGCTGCTGACCGTCGCTTTCGCCCTCGGCACCATCCTTGGCATGGGCGTCTTCACAACGCTGGCCCGGGCGGGCGCTTCGGTGCTCAAGCTGGAGCGCTGGGCCCGCTATGAGGGCGCCGTGCTGGGTATCGCCCTTCTGGGGCTGGGCCTTCTCGTCCTGCTGCATCAGCACTAAGAGGGGGCATGGCTTCCTCTCCCGACCACGCGCACGATGACCATGACCATGATCACGTCGGTCACGACCACGGCCATTCCCAATCGCAGACCGGTCATTCCCACAGTGGCCATTCGCACGCCGGGCACGGCCACGGCGGCCACTCTCACGGGCCTGTAGACACCGGCGACTGGCGCTATGGCGTCGGACTGCTCGTAAACCTGGCCTTCGTGGCCATCGAGTTCGGCGCCGGGGTGTTCAGCAACTCCACCGCCCTGATGGCCGACGCGGGCCACAACCTGTCCGACGTTCTCGGTCTGGCCATGGCCGGAGGCGCGGCCGTTCTGGCGCGGAGAGCGGCAGGCAAACAACTGACCTACGGTTTCGGCAAGGCGACCGTGCTGGCGGCGCTCGCCAACGCCCTGCTGCTGATCTTCGCATGCGGCGCCATCGCGTTCGAAGCCGTCCAGCGGCTGGCCGAGCCCGCGCCCGTCCATTCCACCGTCGTGATGATCGTCGCCGGCATCGGCTTCTTCATCAACCTCGGCACTGCCCTGCTGTTCATGCGCGACCAGCATTCCGACCTGAACGCCAAGGGCGCCTATCTGCACATGATGTCGGACGCCGCCGTATCGATCGGCGTCGTGATCTCCGGCGCGATCATCATGTTCACCGGCTGGTCGATCCTCGATCCGCTGGTGTCGATCGGCATCGTCGTCGTTATCCTGATCGGGACCTGGGGACTGCTGAAGGACTCCGTCAACCTGGCGCTCGACGCAGCTCCCACATCCGTAGACGTCGGCGCCGTCAAGGCCGCCTTCCTAGCCCTGCCAGGGGTGTCGGCCGTCCACGACCTGCACATCTGGGGCATGTCCACGACCGAAACGGCGCTGACCGCCCATCTCGTGCACGATCGGGTCGATGGCGAGACGTTACTGGCGGAAGCGCAGAAGCTGGCTCGCAGCCGGTTTTCGATCGGCCACACCACGCTTCAGCTCGAGAGCGGACTGATGGCGGACTGCCCCGACTGCTAACGGCTCATGCGATTGCGCGAGACGATATTGCCTGTCGCGTGGTCGCCATCGTCCAGGCTGGAGCCGAACGGCCAGCCCCGGTCATCGCCGCAATAACCCCGGCCGCCCTCGCGCGCTCCGACCACAACGGTCCGCGATCTCAACGGTGAAGCGCCGGTGAAGACGTTGTCGGTGATCAGGTTGTTCGACGGGGTCTGGTGCCGGATCACGCCATCCTCACCGCAGTTGCGATAAAGGAAGACGCCGCCGCGACGCCCGAGCGCAAAACGGTTGCCGACAATGGCGTTGCTGGCCGAACCATCGATCGCGATCTTCTCGCGCGGCGTTGCGATGTCGAAGATCACGTCGCGAATGACATTTCCCGCGCTCTCGGCATCCAGATAGACGGCTGTCGAATCGGAGCGCCCGCTGAACTTCCCACCATTGACGGCAATGCTGGTTACGCCCGGCCCGACATAGAGCGGGATCGAACCCGTCGCGTTGAAGATTAGACCATTCAATGTGACATGCGAAGGTCCTGCCGCCTGCGCCGCCGCTGTATGAGCTGCTGTGCGTGACGAATTCCTCAGGTCGTCGATCCGCCCGCTCGCACCCATGCCCCAGATGCGGAT
>DASVTM010000321.1:0-2152 GCA_036387575.1 Brevundimonas sp. | reverse complement strand
CGGCCCACGCCTGACGATCTTGCCCGATCAGACGTGAAACTTTTTACACCTATCCTTGCCGGTGCGACCGTACGCGACCGGGCAGTCGCCTGCCTCGGCGCCTTGTTCGGCGTGTGCGTCACCGGGCTGATCACCCGGGTTATCCTGGGCGTCGATGTCGATCTTGCCATGGTTCTGGCGGCGCCGCTGGGCGCCTCGGCCGTGCTGGTGTTCGTCGTCCCGTCCAGCCCTATGGCCCAGCCCTGGCCGGTCATCGGCGGCAATGTCGTCTCAGCCCTCGCGGGCTTCATAGCAGCCCGCCTGATCCCGGATCCGATGATCGCAGCAGGCGCGGCTGTCGCTCTGTCGATCGCAGCCATGTCAATGACCCGCAGCCTGCACCCCGCCGGTGGAGGCTCCGCCTTGGTCGCGGCTCTGGGCGGCCCCGTCTTCGCCAGTCATGGCTCGGCCTTCGCCTTCATGCCCGTGGGCCTGAATGCTTTGCTCGTGGTCGCTTCGGGGTGGGCATTTCACCGCTTCACCAGCCACAGCTATCCCCATAAGGCAGATCCTGCACCAGTCGCGCCCCCCTCTGTCAGCGAGGCGGACATTGATGCCGCCATGGACATCTTCGGAGAGCCGCTGGACGTCAGTTCCGCCGACTTGCAGAAAATCGCGAACCTGGCCGTCGCCGTCGCACGCGGAAGGCCGCGTGGACGCGGGCAGGCGTAACGCGACCTTAAGCGCCCTGCGCTAGTCCGGTTGGATGAACCGTCGCGCGCTCTTTAGCCTTGCTCCGTTGGCAGGCGTCGCCCTCGCCGCAGCCGCCCTCCCCGCTCTGGCGTCCGAAGGCGGCGAAGGAGGTGGCGCGCCGAAAGAAACCTTCATGCCGCTCGGCACGGTGACCGCCACTATCATCCGGCCAGATGGTCGGCGTGGCGTCATGACGGTCGAGACCGGCATTGACATCGCCGACCCGGAACTCAACAAACAGGCGTTGCTGCAAACCCCACGCCTAATCGCCGCGCACAACGATGTGGTCCAACGCACCGCCTCCGGCATGCGCCCCGATCAGGTTCCCGACCTCGATCGCCTCGCCCACGATCTTCAGGTCGCGACCTTCCTGGTCCTCCGCAAACGCGGCGCCGTCGTGCTGCTGGGCACGGTAATGATCAACTGAAGAGGGGATTAGGGGTTCGAGCTCAGGCCTAGGGCAAGAAAAACAGCCGCTCTAATCTTCCCTAAGCCCTCAGCCCTAATCCCTCCCCTAGTCCTTGGTCGGACTCACCGCGTTCGCATCACCATAGGTTAGCGCCAGGAACACATCTTCCAGATCCGGATCCTCGGTGGTGATGTCGGCGATCGTCACACCGGCGGCGCGGACTGCCGCCAGCACCTGCTCGACCGACGACTGGCCCTTCTTGTAGCTGACAGCGAATGCGCCGTTCGGACGGGCCGTGGCCGGGAAGCCCGGGATCACCGGCAGGCCGTTCAACTCGCCCTCGGGCGTCACCACTACATTGCGCGTATCCAGTCGGCGCAGCAGTTGTGGCGTCGGCTCACAGGCCACGACCTCGCCCCGGTTCATGATGGCGATGGTGTCGCAGAGCTCCTGCGCCTCCTCCAGATAGTGGGTGGTCAGCAGGATGGTCACGCCCTCGGCGTTGATGCGCCGGACGTACTCCCACAGCTGCCGACGCAACTCGACGTCCACGCCTGCGGTCGGCTCGTCGAGGATCAGTATCGGCGGATTATGCACCAGCGCCTTGGCCACCATCAGGCGGCGTTTCATCCCGCCCGACAAAGCCCGGACATAGGCGTGCGCCTTGTCGGTCAGGCCGAGCGCGGCCAGCAGCTCATCCGAGCGGCGTTCCTTCGCGGGCACGCCGTAGAACCCCGCCTGCACCTCCAGCGCCTCGCGCGGAGTAAAGAAGACATCGGCGACGATCTCCTGCGGCACGACGCCGAGCGCGGCGCGGGCGTCGCGGGGCTGCTTGTCGATGTCGCGGCCCCAGATGGCGGCGGTGCCACCGGTCTTGTTCACGACGCCCGCGAGAATATTGATCAGCGTCGACTTGCCCGCCCCGTTCGGACCCAGCAGGCCGAACATCGAGCCGCGCGGGATCACCAGATCGACACCGCGCAGAGCTGTCTTTGGCGGGGACTTCTTGGT
>DASVTM010000320.1:0-2428 GCA_036387575.1 Brevundimonas sp. | reverse complement strand
CGACACCCGCAACTATGGCGACACCAACCTGGACGTCGGCGACACCCTCTCGACGCGGACCTACACCGACTACCTGCCGTCGGTGAACCTCGTCTACAACTTCAGCGACCGTCTGAAGATGCACGCCGCCTTCAACAAGACGATGATCCCGCTCGATCTCGGCAACTACGGCGGCGGCGTCACCATCGCCACGGCCGATTCGGCCGGTCCCACGCCGACCGACCCGACCGCGCCGCCCGTCGGCATCCGGCGGGTGACGGGGGCCACGTTCGCCGGGAGCCCCGACCTGAACCCGTGGCGGTCGAACAACTATGACCTGAGCCTGGAGTACTATCTGGGGCGTGCGACGATGTTCAACATCGCCCTGTTCAAGCTGGACATCGAAAGCTTCGTCACCCGGGGCACCGTACCCGGCGGTCGTTTCCCGGATGGCGACGGCATCATCCGGCGCGAGGTTCCGGTCGACATGCCCATTCAGGGCGAAGGCGGTTCGTTGCAAGGCGTTGAACTGGGCGCCAAGATCGCGCTTACCGACTTCCTCGACGACGGCAACTTCCTCCGGAATTTCGGATTCGACGGAAGCTACACCTTCTCGGACAGCTCGCAGACCGACAAGAACCTTGCGGGCGAAGAGTTGCCTTTCCTGGACAACTCCGAGCAGCAGCTCAACGCTGCCGTCTGGTATCAAGGTGAAAAGCTGCAGGCCCGGATCGCGTATAACTACCGGACGCCGCGTCTTGCCAACAAGTTCGGGACATCTGGCGCATTTATCCCGATCTACCAGGACACGTCGCAGTATGTGGACGTCAACGTCACCTACAACGTGACGGACAACGTCACCGTCTACGCCAACGGGTCCAACATCTTCGGCGAGATCGAGGAATACTATCTTGAGTTCGAGGAGGGGGCGGAACAGTTCCATTCCCGCAACGAGTTCGAGCCCCGCTGGTCGCTGGGCATGCGCGCCAAGTTCTAGTCACCACCCTGGACCCTGGCCGACGACGACGTTCGCATTGTCGTCGGCCGTTTTTTTCGCGTAATCCTTCAGGTCCGAAGCGTGCGTCAGACAGGCGAGGAACGGCCATGGACCCATCGTCCGGCGAGAGACTGCCCCCGAACGCCATCCGCGATGTCGTCATCGTCGGGGGCGGTACGGCTGGCTGGATGGCCGCCGCCGCCCTGATCCAGCACCTGGGGCACACTGGTGTCCGCATCACCGTGGTCGAGTCTTCCGCGATCGGTACAATCGGCGTCGGTGAGGCCACCATCCCGACCATCCGCCGCTTCTACGCCCAACTGGGCATGACCGATGCGGAAGTGATGACTGCGACCCAGGCCAGTTGCAAACTGGGCATCCGCTTTGTCGGGTGGGGCGAACCTGCCTCCGACTTTATACACCCGTTCGGCCTGTACGGGCAGGATCTGCGCGGCGTGGGCTTTCATCACTACTGGGCCAAGCAGCGTCAGACCGGCGACCCGACGCCTTTGGCCGCCTATTCGCTGGGCGCCGCCCTGGCGAGGGCCGGCCGGTTCATCGAGCCTTCGCCGACGCCGCCGTCGTCCTTGTCGGTGTTCGACTGGGCCTTGCACCTCGACGCCTCCCTTTTCGCGCGCCAACTGAGGACCTATGCCGAGGCCCGCGGCGTGCAGCGCATTGACGCCCGCATCGACAGCGTCGAGCTCCACGCGGAAGACGGCTTTATCCGCGCTCTCAAACTGGATGACGGGCGTGAGGTTGAGGGCGACCTGTTCATCGACTGTTCCGGCTTCCGGGCCCTACTGATCGGCGAGGCCATGGGCTCTGCCTACGAGGACTGGGGGGACTGGCTGGCTTGCGACGCAGCGTTCGCGGTGCAGAGCGAGAACGCCCCGGGCATGGAACCCGCCCCCTATACGATGGTCACCGCCCATTCTGCCGGTTGGCAGTGGGGCATCCCCTTGCGCCACCGCGCGGGCAACGGCCTGGTCTTCTCCAGCGCCCACATGACTGACCAGCAGGCGCTGGACACCCTGATGCCGAAGCTGATGGGCAAGCCGATCACCGAGCCGCGCCGCATCGGCTTCCGCCCCGGCCGCCGCGATCGGGCCTGGGTCAGGAACTGCGTCGCGCTGGGTCTGTCCGCCGGCTTCCTCGAGCCCCTGGAGAGCACCAGTATCGCCCTGATCGAGAACGGCATCGAGCGGCTGAAATCCCTGTTTCCCGACAAGACCTTCGCTGCGTCGGTGATCGACGAGTTCAACGACCAGTCGGCCCGCGAGATGGAGCGGACGCGCGACTTCATCATCCTGCACTACTGGCTGAACGGCCGCGATGAGCCCTTCTGGCGCGAGCGGCGCGCGGCGGAAATTCCCGATACCCTGGCGCGCAAGGTCGAGCTCTGGAAGGCGAGGGGACAGTTCGTCCGCTATCGCTGGGAGATGTTCCACC
>DASVTM010000319.1:0-1977 GCA_036387575.1 Brevundimonas sp. | reverse complement strand
TATATGGGCATCGAGCGCGCCACCTTCCTGATCGATGACGACGGCGTTGTGCAGCGCACATGGCGCAAGGTGTCGGTGAAGGGACACGCGGCGACTGTGCTTGGCGCAATTCACAACCAAGAGCCGCTGACCTCAACGACGGAAGTAAAGCAGCTCCCGTAGAGAATACCCCGAACGCGCGAATCTGGTCCGTAAACAGATTCGTTTTGGGATGTGCGGCGCACAATGTTGAATAACTTTGCGTGAACCCTGTTGCCGATTGCCCACTGTTCACGGATAGTGACGCTTGGACGTGGGGGCGTGTTCATATGTCAGAAGAAACAGGGGCAGTCAGTCGCTCCCTGATCGATCGATTATTTCCAGAACGGTGCCTTTACCTGCGCGAACGCGGCGGTGAGGTGCACGGCTATGTGTTGACGACCGGCCGTCAGATGATCCTGGCGGGCGCCGCCGCCATCGTGATCGGCTGGACGCTGGTCGCCTCGGGCGGCTTCTTGTTCGACATGATCAACCGCAGTCAGGCCGACAGCCAGGTCGTGCGCGCCCGCGCCGCTTCGGAACGCGCCAACGCCGACCTGCAGGCTCGCCTCGAGACCGCCGTGGTCCGTATGTCCGCCACCAACGGCTCGCTGGACGAGATGGCCCAGATGGTCGAGCGCCGCCACGCCGCGCTGACCGGCGTCATGAGCATGTTCCATGGCGTGGCAGGCGCTCAATCGGCTCTCCACCCTGCTGAGGGTCTCAATCCCCGCAGCAACTCCCCCGTCCAGCGCATCATGGCCGTGCGGCTGGATCAGGAACGGCTGATCGCCCGCGCCGAGACCTTCGCACAGACCCGCGCCGAGCGTCTGCGCCTTGCCTTCCGCCTCGCCGGGTTGAACCCGGCCGCCTACGTTGTGCGCGGCGCTGCGCTAGGCGGTCCGCTGGTCGAGGCCAAGGACCCGCGCGCGCTCGCCGCCATCCTCGATGTCGACGAGGGGTTCGCCGTCCGCATCCGCAACGCCTCGAACACCCTGAAGGACATGCGCGGTCTGGCCGACGTCGCCGACGGCCTGCCCTTCGCGCGTCCGACCCAGGCCCGCACCACCTCCGGCTTCGGCGTGCGGTTCGATCCGTTCAACGGTCGTCCGGCCCTGCATCAGGGTCAGGACTTCGCCGCGCAGCTCAATACGCCGATCTATGCGACGGCGCCGGGCGTCATTTCTTTTACCGGTGTTCGTTCAGGGTATGGAAACACCGTTGAGATAGACCATGGCCACGGTTTCAAGACCCGCTTTGCTCATCTGAACTCCATCGCCGTCCAGTCTGGCCAGCCTATCGCGCTCGGCCAGCGTATCGGCGCAATGGGGACTACCGGTCGATCGACAGGCGTCCATCTGCACTACGAAGTGTGGGTTGACGGCCGAGCCCAGAATCCAGCCCGCTTCCTCAGAGCAGGAGACCAACTTGTTCAATAAGACCAGATCCGCTTCACCCGGCCAGCCCCGGCCGACCTCCGCGCCGATCCCGCCTCTGCCGGATCTGCCTTCGCCAGGACGTCCGATGACCAGCGCCCCAACCCCGTCGCCCTCGCCCGCCGTTTCGTCGCGCGGCCTGTCGACCCTGTCGTCCGACCTTCAGTTCGAAGGATCGGTATCCGGCGCCGGAGACCTTCAGGTCGACGGATTAGTCAAGGGCGACATCCGCGTCGGCCGTCTGATCGTCGGTGAGACCGGCGCCATCGAAGGCAATGTCACCGCCGATTACCTCGAAGTGCGCGGCCGCATCGTCGGCGGGGTCAATGGCAAACAGGTCAAGCTGGTGTCGACCGCCTACGTCGACGGCGACATCAACGCCGAACAGCTGTCGATCGACATCGGAGCTTATTTCCAGGGCCGCGTCCTGCAGAGCCGCCGCGAAGCCCCGGTTGTCGCTCCGGCTCCGGTTGCAGCTCCCGCCGCGCCGCGTCTTGCCCCAACGCCCGCCGCAGACGCTTTC
>DASVTM010000318.1:0-2458 GCA_036387575.1 Brevundimonas sp. | reverse complement strand
TGCTCGTCGAGCCAGGCTTCGAAGCGCGCCAGTTCTGCGTCGACCTCGGCCTGGGTGATCACACCCTCTTCCACCAGGCGCTTCGAATAGATCTCGCGAGTCGACGGCAGAGACCGGATCTTGGCGTACATGATCGGCTGGGTGAAGGTCGGGTCGTCGCCTTCGTTGTGGCCGAAGCGCCGGTAGCAGAACATGTCCACCACCACGTCTTTCTTGAACTTCTGGCGGTATTCGGTGGCCACCTTGGCCGCGAACACGACCGCTTCCGGATCGTCGCCGTTGACGTGGAAGATCGGCGCCTGAACCATCAGGGCGACGTCCGAGCAATAGGGCGTCGAACGCGAGTTGCGCGGCGATGTCGTGAAACCGATCTGGTTGTTGATGACGAAATGCATCGTCCCGCCGGTGCGGTAACCCTTCAGGCCCATCAGTGCGAAGCACTCGGCGACCACGCCCTGGCCCGCGAAGGCGGCGTCGCCGTGGATCAGAAGCGGCATGACCTTGGACCGGTCCATCGCCCACTGACCTTCGGGTACGCCCGCATTGGCCTCGCGGATGTCGAACGCCTGTTTCGCGCGCGCCTTGCCCAGCACGACCGGGTTGACGATTTCGAGGTGCGACGGGTTGGCGGTCAGCGACAGGTGGACGTGGTTGCCGTCGAACTCGCGGTCCGACGAGGCGCCCATATGGTATTTGACGTCGCCCGAACCCTCAATGTCCGACGGCACGGTCGAACCGCCCTGGAACTCGTGGAAAATGGCCTTGTAGGGCTTGCCCATGACGGCGGCGAGCGTGTTCAGACGGCCGCGGTGGGCCATGCCGATGACGATCTCGTCGACGCCGAGCGCACCGCCGCGCTTGATCATCTGCTCCAGAGCCGGGACCATGGCCTCTCCGCCGTCCAGGCCGAAACGCTTGGTGCCGGGGAAGCGCTTGTGCAGGAAGCGTTCGAAGCCTTCGGCCTCGATCAGCTTGTTCAGGATGGCGAGCTTGCCTTCCTTGGTAAAGCCGTTCTGCTCGAACTTGTCCGAGCCTTCGAAGCGCTGCTGCAGCCAGGCTTTCTCTTCGGGCTCGGCGATGTGCATGTACTGGATGCCGATATGGCCACAGTAGGTGCGCTCGAGGATCGCCATCAGCTCGCGAACGGTCGCGTACTGCAGCCCCAGAACGCCGTCGAGATAGATCGGACGGTCAAGGTCGTTGGCGGTGAAGCCGTGGAATTCGGGGGTCAGCTCGGGATTGTCGATCGGCTGTTCGATGCCGAGCGGGTCGAGCTTGGCGTGCAGGTGACCGCGCACCCGATAGGTGCGGATCAGCATCAGCGCGCGGATGGAGTCGTGAGCGGCGGCGCGAACTTCCTCTACCGAGACGCCCGCAGGCGTCGGAGCAGCAGCGGGCGTAGGCGTTGGAGCGGTCTTGGCAGGCGCGGCGCCGGCCCTTTTCGGGTCCGGCTTGGCTGCAGGCCACATGCCGTCGAACACGCCGGTTTCGTCTGTAGGCTCAGTGACCGCACCACGGCCCCACGCGCCGGCTGCGCCCGAGGCCTTGACCGTCGCGGCCGAGTCCTTGAGCTGGTCGAAGAAGCTGCGCCACTCGGCGGAGACGGAGGCGGGATCGCTCGCCCATTTCTCGTGAAGATCTTCGATGAAGGCGGCGTTCGCGCCATACAGGAAGCTGGTCTCGGCAAAGACCTGGTTCAGCCGACCGGCATCGTCCGCCATCGTTTCTCGTCGTCCTTTTAGGGCTCCACGGTCACATCAGCGTGAAGCCAGCGCGGTTCATATAGGCGCTGTTTCCTTATGGGTCATGACCGAACCGGGGCGAACGGGTAACAAAAAGCTTCAAACGGCAAAGAAAAACGCCCCCGGCCTGAGCCGAGGGCGTCTTCAATGTCCGTACAGCGCACGATCGATGCCGAAACGGGCGCCGTTGACGGTCGCCGCAGCGACAATTCACCGCTGCCTGAAATCGAACCTCACCCCCGAACTTGCGCTCAAGCAGTGAGGCTCCGCGAGCCGAACGTTAGCGCAGCGCTCCTTCCGGAGCGCTCGCTGAAGGGCAAGCTTAGCCCTTCAGCACTTCGACCAACGTCTTGCCGAGGCGAGCGGGCGATTCCGACATGCGGATGCCGGCGGCTTCCATGGCGGCGATCTTGGATTCCGCATCGCCCTTGCCGCCTGAAACCACAGCGCCGGCGTGGCCCATGGTGCGGCCCTTGGGAGCCGTACGACCTGCGATGAAGCCTGCCATCGGCTTCTTGCGGCCCTTCTTGGCTTCGTCGATCAGGAACTGCGCGGCTTCTTCTTCCGCGCCGCCGCCGATTTCACCGATCATGATGATCGAGGTCGTCTCGTCATCAGCCAGGAACATCTCCAGCATGTCGATGAACTCGGTCCCCTTCACCGGGTCGCCGCCGATGCCGACCGCGGTCGTCTGCCCTAGGCCTTCCTGCGTGGTC
>DASVTM010000317.1:0-6535 GCA_036387575.1 Brevundimonas sp. | reverse complement strand
TAGGCCGGGCATGATGACGTCCGAGATCATCATGTCGATCTGGCCCGCCCATTCCTCGGCCAGGCCCAGAGCCTCCTCGCCGTCGGCGGCCTCGATGACCTCATAGCCGCGCTGGCGCAGCAGGCGGGCGGCGATCCCGCGCACGGCCGCCTCGTCCTCGACGAACAGGATGCGGCCGGCGCCTGACAGGTCGCGCGGCGCGGCCTTGACCTTGGCGACCACGGGCGCGGCCTCGACCAGTTCGGCGGCCGACGCGGCGGGCAGGATGATCCGGAACGCGGCGCCCGCGCCTTCGATATTGGCGATGCCGATATGGCCGCCGGCCTGCTGCACGATGCCGTAGACGGTGGCCAGGCCCATGCCGGTGCCTTCATTGACCGCCTTGGTCGTGAAGAAGGGCTCGAAGATCTTGTCCAGCAGCTCGGGCGGGACGCCGGGTCCGGTATCGGAGACTTCGATCAGGGCGATCTCGCCGCCGCCCTGTTCGTCAGCCGGAGCATCGCGCCAACCGAGCGTGCGGGCCTCATCTACCGTCAGCCTCTGGGTCTTGATGGTCACGACGCCGGCGCCGGGAGCGACCACGCCCCGCATGGCGTCGCGGGCGTTGACGGCGAGGTTCATGACCGCAGTTTCAAGCTGCGACTTGTCGGCCAAAACCACAGGCAGATCGCGGCCGTAGTCGGTCTCCAGCCGCACGTCCTCGCGCAGAAGGCGGCGCAACAGGACCGTAAACTCCGAGACGAGTTCGCCGAGGTCGAGCCGTTCGCGGCGCACCGTCGACTTGCGCGAGAAGGCCAGCAGCTTGCGCACCAGATCGGCCGCGCGGATGGCGGTCTGGCGAATTTCGTTCAGCCCCTCGTACGAGGGATCGCCGACGGGATGGCGCTCCAGCAGACCGGAGAGCTGCAGCTGGATCGCGGTGAGCAGGTTGTTGAAGTCGTGGGCTACGCCGCCGGCCAGCTGACCCACAGCCTGCATCTTCTGGGCCTGCGAAAGCTGCAGCTCCATCGACTTCTGGGCCGAGACGTCGAACAGCCAGACGCGGCGCTTGTCGCCTTCTGGCGCGACGTAGAGGTGCAGCATCCGGTCGGGGAACGAGCGAGCCACCAGTTCGATCGGTCCGGTGGAGCCATCCGCCAGCCGGTTCCGGGCCTCGGCCACGCCGTTGGGCTCGAACAGATGACCGAAGGCGGCGTCGCCTGCGGCATTCGGGCCAGTCAGCACCGAGAGCGCCGTATTGGCGTCCTCAGCTCGGGCGGCGAAGATGTCGTCTCCTGCGATCACGGCCGAGCCGAACGGTGCGCCGGCGGCCATGGCGCGCCCTTCGCCCGAGACCGCGACATAGGCTTTAGGCGTGGTGGCGGCGTGGGATGTCAGCGCGGCTTCCGGAGCCTCTCGCACCAGGAAGCGGCCGCCGCCGTCCGCGAGCGGACCGGCCTGCCCGATCAGGACCTCTATTTCACGCTCGCCCAGATGAACGATCGCGCGGCCTTGCTCGCCTTTTCGCGCCTGCGCGAAGGCCATGTACAGCGCCTGTGCCGACTTGCCTTTCGGCAAGGCGACGGTCGCGCCGTTCTGCGATGCCCATGCTGAGTTGTAGGCGAGAACCTGTCCCCCGGCCCATACGAGCGCGGCCGGTTCGGCCATGGCTTCCAGCATCTCGACCGCGACGTCACCCGCCGGGCGCTTGGCATCCACTCGACCGAAGGCGAACAGACCGATCAGGGCCACTGCCGCAACCGTCAGCAACAGGATCATGCCCGGCGTCGTCGTCGGACCAGCCTGAAACGCCGGCCATGCGAGCGCGCCTATGGCGACGGCAAAGCCGACCGCCATGACCATCATGAGCGGCTCGAAGCGGCGTTGCGACTTGGCGGAAGGAAGTGCGGTCATCCGGCCCCACGGCGAATCAGTATCCGGAGCATACGCCGAAACGGGATCAGCGCTTCTTCCGCTTCTGCATGACGAATCCGATGACCTTGGCGGCGGCTTCGAAATGTTCGCGCGGGATGGTCTCATCGACATTCACGGCGGCGTAGAGAGCGCGGGCAAGAGGCACATTCTCGACGATCGGCACATTGTGCTCCTTCGCCACCTCCCGGATCCGCATGGCCAGCGTATCGACGCCCTTGGCCACGCAAATCGGAGCCCCGTCGCCTTGATCGGGTTCGTAGCGCAGGGCCACCGAATAGTGGGTCGGGTTGGTGATGATCACCGTAGCCTTGGGCACGTTGGCCATCATCCGCTGGCGGCTCTTTTGCATGCGAATCTGCTTCAGCTTGGCCTTGTCGTGCGGGTCGCCCTCGGATTGCTTGAACTCTTCCTTGACCTCTTCCTTGGTCATCCGCATCCGTTTGGCGAAGCGGATCTTCTGCCAGATGAAGTCCGCGCCCGCAGCCCCTCCGAGAAAGACGAGGGCGGATGACAGCAGCGCGATCGCGAGGTCGCGCGTCAGGGGCAGGATGGCGAAGGGGCTCATTCCAGCCAGGTTTTCGAACTCGCGCATGTGCGGCTTGATAACCATCCAGCAGATGACGCCGACAGCGATCAGCTTGGCCAGTGTCTGGCCGAAATGCATGAAGTTGTCCGGGCCGAAGAGGCGTTTGAACCCGGCCATCGGGCTGACCTTGTCCCATTTGGGCGCCAACTTCGAGGGGCTGAAGATCAGGCCGCCCATCTGCCCGAGATTGCCCCCGACGCCGCCCAATATAGTGGCGAACATCACCGCCCCCATGAATGGCGCGACTGCCCAAAGGGCCGTCATGCCAATTTGCGCCCCGGAGCCGGAGTCAATCACACCCAGCATGGCGTGAGGCGAGGCGATGAACGGCACGAAGGCCTCGGCCATCCGGGTGGCGAAATAGCCGCCGCCGAAGATCACCACGGCGGCGGCCCCCATCAGGCTCAGGGTCTGGGCGACGTCCGGAGACTTGGCGACATCACCCTTGCGCCGCGCCTCCTCGAGTTTCTGAGGGGTTGCGTCTTCTGTCTTGGAGTCGGGATCTGTGTCAGCCACCGACCACGCCTCCCGCGCCAGCTGCGAACACCGACGCCAGGGCGCGGAAACGGTCGATGAACACGGTGCCCAGAACACCCAACGACAAGGCGAAAATCGACAGACCCAGAATGACGCTCAAAGGCGCTGCGGCGAAATAGACCTGAAACTGGGGCATCACCCGGGCCACCAGACCCGAAGCGAGGTTGAAGATGAGGGCGAACACGATCACTGGCGCCGCCAATTGGATCCCGAGCATGAAGCTGTCGCCGACGGTGCGCACGGCCATCTGGGCGAAGTCTGCGACGATCAAGGGCTTGGCCGGCGCAATCAGCTCGTAAGAACCTACGATCCCGGCGATGAACAGGTGGTGGGTGTTGGTCGCGAACACCAGAACAGTCCCGAACAGCATCAGGAAGGATGCGACGGTGGTGTTCTGCTGGCCCGACAGGGGATTGGCCGTCTGGGCAAAGCTGAGGGTCGTCTGCAGCGAAACGATCTCTCCCGCAGTTGAAAGCGCCGACGTGAAGATGCGCAGCATGGCGCCGATCATCAGGCCGGTCGCGACTTCACGAATGATCCACCCTGCGGTGCCGCCGACGGTCGACGGGAGCGGCGGCAGGCTTCCCGCAACCAGCGGCCAGAGCACCAGCGACATCAGCAGCGCGAGCGCCAGCCTAATACGCGGCGGCACATAGCTTTCGCCGATGCCGGGCATAGTAAGAAGCAGAGCTCCGACGCGAGCGAAGATGAGGCCGCCGGCCCAGACCTGATCGGCGGTGGCGTAAGGCTCCACGTCGTCGCTACATCCCGGCGATGCGAGCGGCGATGGTACGCATGAAGCCGCCCAGTAGCGCGCCCATCAGTGGCAGGAACAGCAACAGGGAAATGAAGATCGCGATGATCTTGGGTGCATAGACGAGGGTTTGCTCCTGGATCTGGGTCAGCGCCTGGAACAGGCCGATGCCCACACCGACGACCAGCCCCACGATGAGAATGGGGGCGCATAGCTGAATCGTCAGCCACAAGGCGTCGCGGCCCACGTCCAGAACTTCTGCACCGTTCATCAATCTACTCCGCAATACCGGGCAGAAAATGCCGGGTCCATGGTTAACGGGCGGTTACTTTCGCCCCCCCTCCCGTTCAGGACTTTGGACCGCTATATGGCTTCGATGACCGACACACCGATTTCCGCAGCCGAGGCCGAAGCCGCCGTTCGCACCCTGATCAAATGGGCAGGCGACGATCCCGACCGCGAAGGTCTGCTGGACACCCCAGCCCGCGTCGCGCGCAGCTACAAGGAGCTGTTCGAAGGCTATGAGAGCGATCCGCGCGCCTATCTGGAGCGGACGTTCGAAGAGGTCGGGGGTTACAACCAGCTGGTCGTCCTGAAGGACATCCGCTTCGTCAGCTTCTGCGAACATCACATGCTGCCGGTCGTGGGCGTGGCCCATGTCGGATACCTGCCGACCGACCGGGTGGTGGGCATCTCCAAACTGGCGCGGGTCGTGCGCGGTTATGCCAAACGCCTCCAGATTCAGGAGAAGATGACCGCCGAAATCGCCACCGCCATTGAGGAGGTGCTGCGGCCCCAGGGCGTGGGCGTGGTCATTGAGGCCGAGCACAGTTGCATGACCCTGCGGGGCGTCAATGTCCCAGGCGCCAAGCTGACGACGAGTGCGTTGCTAGGCGTGGTGAAAGACGATCCCCGCACGCGCGAGGAGTTCCTGCGCCTGACACGCTAGGGACGCATGGCTCTCGGGCTTCGCAACAGCCGCAGTAGCCGATGGTCCGGACTTTGCGACGACGGGCTCTTAGGAGCTTTAGTAATGTCCTGGACTGCGATTTCGACCCGAAATGAAACACCGCCGATTTCGCGTGGCGGGTGGCTCGACGCGCTGCGTTTCATTGTGGCCAGCCTGATCATCCTGCATCACTTTCAGGCCGCAGGTCCCGTGCCTCTGGCGGACCTGATCAATCCGGTGTTCCAGCGCGGCGGTTTTCTGCTGACGAACTTCTTCCTGATCGACTCCGGCTACGTCCTGATGCGGGTCTATGGCGCGTCGGTGAATGCGGGCAGGATGTCGCCGGGGGAATTCTTCCTCAAGCGGTTGCTGCGCGTCTATCCGGCGCATCTCATGATGGGATTGACGCTGGTCGTATTGATCGGGGTCTCGACTGCGCTCGGCGCGCCTCCGCGCAATCCCGAGTGGTTCCGCTGGGACCAGTTACCGGCCCAACTCACCCTGACGCAGGCGTTCGGCGTTTATGGCGGCCTTGGCTGGAATGCGCCGAGTTGGTCGATCTCGGCTCTGATCGGCTGTTACCTGGCCTTTCCGTGGATCCTGAAGGCCATGAAACGTCTGGGCCCCTGGTCGGCGCTTGCAACCGTGGTTGGCCTCTATCTGCTCGCCAATCAGGCGACGTGGGCCCTGTTTGGGTATCCCGTCTATCAGATGCCCATGATGTACGGCATCTGGCGCGCCCTGCCGTTGTTCATCCTGGGCATGGGGCTTGCCAGTTTCAGCGAGCGGGTATGGGTCGCGCCGAAGCTCGCGAGTGTGGTCGGCATCGCGGCCGCCGTGACGCTCGCTGGCGTCCAGCTGTTCGACAAGCACGCGCTGGTTTCGCTGGGGCTCATCTCTCTGATCATCTTGGCCGCGGGCGCAGTTCCGGTCGTTCGGCCTTCGAAGCTCATCGAGCGTCTGTCGGTGATGTCCTTCTCGATGTTCATCACCAATGAGGTCACGCGCATCGCGTGGTTCGGAGTCGCCAACGTCCTGATCGCCCGGTTCGCGCTGCCCGTCGGAGTTCAGTGGGGCCTGTTCGTCGGCGGCGTCATCGCCGCATTCGTCGTGGCCTTCCTGTTCCACACCGTCGTCGATCAGCCGATGCAAACCCGGATCAAGACGGATTTGAAAGCTCGCAGGACCCGACGCATGAAGCCTGGCGCTCCCGTCGCTGCTACGGAACTGGCTTGAGCGGTTTTAAAGCCAAACCATAGGCGAGCCCCCGCTAGGCTCGCACCGCCTCGTGGATCGTCTTCAGGGTCGAGAGCAGGCCGTACGCGGCGGTCACGGGCAGGCAGCTCGGGCCGTCGCAAAGCGCCTTGTCGGGATCCGGGTGGAACTCGAGGAAGACGCCGTCGGCGCCGGCGGCCACCGCCGACTTGGCGATGATCGCCACGCCTTCACGACGACCACCGGTCGAGCCGCCGCTGGTGCGTGGATCGGCGCCCGGCAGTTGCACCGCGTGGGTCGCGTCGATGGTGACAGGCACGCCGAGGTTCTGCATCTGGCTGATGCCCAGCATGTCGACGATCAGATTGTTGTACCCGAACGACACCCCACGCTCGCACATGATGATGTCGAGATCAGGCGCAGCCTCGCGGGCCTTCTTGATGATGTTGGCGCTGTCCCAAGGTGCAAGGAACTGGCCCTTCTTGACGTGCAGCCAGCCGCCGGCGGCGGCGGTGGCGCGCGCGGTGGCGACGACGAGATCGGTCTGGCGGCACAGGAAGGCGGGCAGCTGGACGACGTC
>DASVTM010000316.1:0-10932 GCA_036387575.1 Brevundimonas sp. | reverse complement strand
CGTGACGATGCAGAAGCCAGGGTGAGATGACGACCGCTGCGCCCGTGCTGATCGCCTGACCGCCGATGATGTCCGGGCCCAATGCGCGCCGCGCGAGGGTGGGGGCGGGTGGAAACAGCCGCATCGCCTCCTCGATCACCGCGCGCATCCACGGAAGGCCCTCCGCCCATTTGGGGTCGGTGACGTCGAAAGCGTCCGCTTCGGTCTTCAATCGCGTAGCAGTCTCCGGACTGCGGGAGATCAGGTGCAGGGTCCAGCCGAGAGTGCGGGCGGTGGTTTCGTGACCGGCAAGGATGAAGGTCAGGATGTTCGCCGCCACCTCCCGGTCGTCCAGTCCCTTGCCGTCCTCGCCTTCGTCTCGCGCTGTGAGCAAGGCGGTCAGCAGATCGTCGGGCGTGTCGTCGCCCGCTTCGATCCGTGCTCGCCGACGGGCCACGAGCGCTCCAACCCGCTGTTCGAAGAACTTGGCCGAGCGATAGCTCGCCGTTCTACCTAACCTCGGGATCCAGCCTGGAGCGTTGATCACGTCAAGCGGGTCGATCCGGCCGCCGACTGACAGATATTGGTTCAGCGCCCGTTCGAAACCCCGTGCGTCCCCGGCCAGTTCGTCCGAGAACAGGGTCGCCGACAGGATGTCGAACGTCAGGCCGGACATCTCCGAGTCGATGTTCAGCACCCGTGCGCCATGGTCCAGATGCAGCGCCTCAACACGCGCCCGGCACACGGCGTCCATCCGCGCGGCCATCTTCAGCGTCCGGGCCGGGGTGAACAGGGGCGCGAGAATACGGCGCGCGCGACGCCAGACATCACCCTCGGTCAGCAGCAAGCCATCGGCCAGCATCGGCCCCAGAACCCGGCGCTGTAGCGCGCCCTTTTCATAGTTGGCGGCGTTTTCGGTCAGAACGTGACGCACGCCTGCGGGATGGCTGACGACGATGATCTCGCCGAACCGGCCGCTGCCGAACAGTTGCGGCTCCTTGAAGTGGCGTTCCGACCACATCAGCAGCGGGTCGCGCCAACTTACCCAAAGGAACGGGATCAGCCCAAGAGGCTTGGTCTGTCGAGGAGGTGTCCACGGGCGAAAAATCGGTGTTCCGTCGGCCATAAACCCAACGCTACGCTTCGACCGTGTCGCCGGGAAGACAGGATGCGATCAGAGCCGTATCCGCGAGACCTCCATGAAGTTCCTGCGGGTTGCATCAAGCTGTTGCGATCGGTCGTGGGCGTCGTGCGCGGTGGTGATGTAAACTTGCCCGGCCTGAGCCAGAGCCTCCCGTTCGACAGGATGTTCGGCCAGCCAGAGCAGACCTTCTGCCAGACGCTCAGCGAAATCTGCCTCAGGGGTCACGACAAGCGCGTGGCCACCGCTGGCTTCGGCGAGGCCTCCGAGGCCCGAGCTCAACACGGCCGCGCCGGCGGCATGGGCCTCGATCGCGACCAGTCCGAACGGCTCTTGCCACAGCGAAGGAATGGCGACGATGGCGGCGCGCTGGAACAGGCCGCGTACCGCATCGTGCGGAGCATTGTGGACGATTTTGACCCGCCCGCCGAACCGGGCCAGCGGCGCGACCTGAGCCTCGCTCCATGCTTGATGCGTGCTCCAGTCGGACAGCGCCAGTTCGGCTCGCCAATCAGGCGCAGCGTCAAGCGCAGTCGCCAATGCCAGACAGAGGGGAGCGAGCCCTTTCTCAGGAGCGGCCCGACCCGCAAATGCGATTATGGGCGCTCGACCGGCGACGGGCGCTTTCCACAAAGCCGGGTCGATGGCGTTGGTGATGCTGACCGCACGCTCGGCCAGATGCGGATACTGATCGGCGAATTGCTTGCGGCCGATCTCGCTAACGAAGACATGGCCGTGGAACAGCGCCGCCCGGCGACGGTGACGCCACGCCTTCAGCGGATTACCCGTGGGGGGCAGAAGGTTGTGGCGATACAGGACCATGGGAATATCGCGCAGTCGCTTCGCCAGAGCCGCCGCGCTAGGCATGTGCTGATGAACCTCGACGAGATCGGGCTGCAGCCGCTGGATATGAGCCGCGACGATCCGGGCGCGTTTCTCTGGCGATCGCTCCGGGGCGATAGCCAGGGTGTTGAGGTCTCCGCCGCGCTCGCCACCTTCATCGCAGATGATCGTCAGCGTGTTCCGGTCGCGACTGTGCAGCCCCATCGACCGCACGACCGTCTCGATCGACGTCGGTCTCAGGGCGTCGAACCGCGACCCCGGAGGCAGGACGATCACGACTCGCATTTGGCGTCCGAAAGGGATGGCAGGAGCGGGTGGCGGCTGATCAGCGGCCAACGGAATACGCTGTCGCGCGACTGAGTCCGTCCCGGTTCCTGACGGTCGTCGGCGCCTTCGAGCTGGTCGAGGGAAGTTGGGTTGCGATCGCCTCATACAACCGGTCTGCGGCGGCCGGGTCGCTCATCTTGAGGCAGACGGTCGATTCCCCCTCGCGACCCCAGCGTTTCTCGGACGACTCGGCCACGTCGGGGTCGGCGCTTGTCACGGCCAGAAGCTTCGCACGGAGATCGCCATCCACGCCGCAACAGGCGCTGCCGAACGTGATCTCGACATCGCATTCGGTCGCCAAAACCGGAACCGTCGCGGAAGCCGGAGGTTTGGCCTGATCCGACGCCTCAGCCTTGGCTTCGGCCTCTGCGACTGCGGCGGCCGCGTGGTTGGCCGTCGAGATTTCCCGCGTGGCGCTGGTGACTGGGTCTTCGCCGTCGCAAGCGGCGAGAGCGATCATAGCAATGGCGAGGATCGGCAGCCGCACAGGACTAACCCTCAATCCAGCCGGGCATCCAGCCTTCGTGGATCTCGCGCAGGTGCGCCAGCGGGATGGAGAACAGGTCTGTGGAGGCAAACGCGTCGCCTCGGGCGTGGCCGACGACCGACGCGTGCAGCCCCGCCTCACGCGCCTCGGCCAGAACTTCCTGCGGGTTCGGAACGGCAACCAGATAGCGGGCCTGATCCTCTCCGAACAGGAGGATGTGGGCGTGGGTCGCGCTGGACGCGTCGAGCACGACACCTGTGTCAGACGCCAGCGCCATGTCCGCCGCAGCGCCAACCAGCCCTCCATCGGACAGATCATGGACGCAGGTCAGCCGGCCTCCTTCGATCATCTCGCGCATGAAGTCGCCCGTCTTGCGCTCCAGCTTCAGGTCCACCGGCGGCGGGGCGCCGTCTTCACGGCCCAGAACCTCACGCAGATAGATCGATGCGCCCAGTTCGCCGTGCGTCTGGCCGATCAGCACCAGAGTGTCCCCCTCGGCCATGGTGGAGAAGCCTGTGACCACGTCGTAGTTCTCAAGCAGACCCACGCCGCCCACGGTCGGGGTGGGCGGAATGGCGACGCCGTTGGTCTCGTTATAGAGGCTGACGTTTCCGCTCACGACGGGGAAGTCCAACTCGCGGCAGGCCTCGGCCATGCCGTCGATGGCCCGCACTATCTGGCCCATGATCTCGGGACGCTGCGGGTGGCCGAAGTTCAGGTTGTCGGTGATCGCGAGGGGCAGGGCGCCCACGCTGACGAGATTGCGCCAGGCCTCGGCGACGCACTGCTTGCCGCCTTCATAGGGGTCGTTCTGGACATAGCGAGGCGTGCAGTCCGAGGTCACGGCAAGACCCTTGTCGGTGCCGTGAACGCGCACGACGCCGGCGTCTGCACCCGTCGCCGAGTCCTGCAGGGTGTCGGCCATCACGTGGCGGTCGTACTGCTCCCAGATCCAGCGTTTGGACGCCATGTCGGGACAGGTCAGCACCTTCAGAACCGCGTCTTCCCAGCTCTCCGGAGCGGGGACATCGGCGGCGGTCAGGCGGGCGTGCAGCTCCGGCTGAACCCAAGGGCGATCATACAGGGGCGCGTCGTCGAACAGCGGCGCCAGTGGCACGTCGCAGACGACCTCGCCATGGTGGTTCAGGATCAGGCGACCGGTCTCGGTCGTCATGCCGATGACGGCGGCGTCGAGGCCCCACTTCTTGAAGATGCGATAGCCGTCTTCCTCGCGGCCCGGCTTCAGCACGGCCAGCATCCGCTCCTGGCTTTCGGAGAGCATCATTTCATAGGCGGACATGCCGGTCTCGCGCTGAGGCACGGCGTCCATGTTCAGCTCGATGCCGACGCCGCCCTTGCCGGCCATCTCGACCGACGACGAGGTCAGGCCCGCCGCGCCCATATCCTGAATTGCAGCCACCGCGCCCGAGGCCATCAGCTCCAGAGTCGCTTCGATCAGCAGCTTCTCGGCGAAGGGATCGCCGACCTGAACCGTGGGGCGCTTCTCGTCGGAGTCCTCGTCGAACTCTGCGGAGGCCATGGTCGCGCCGTGGATGCCGTCGCGGCCGGTCTTGGAGCCAAAATAGACGACCGACATGTTCGGTCCCGGCGCGGCCGAATAGAAGATGCTGTCCGCCTTGGCGACCCCGACGCACATGGCGTTGACGAGGATGTTGCCGTTGTAGCCGGAGTGGAAATTGGTCTCGCCGGCCACGGTCGGCACGCCGACGCAGTTGCCATAGCCGCCGATGCCGGACACCACGCCCTTGACCAGACGCTTGGTCTTCTCGTGGCCGATGTCGCCGAAACGGAGCGCGTTCAGCAGCGCCACAGGACGCGCGCCCATGGTGAAGACATCGCGCATGATGCCGCCGACGCCGGTCGCCGCGCCTTGATAGGGCTCGATGTAGGAGGGGTGGTTGTGGCTCTCCATCTTGAAGATGCAGGCGTCCCCGTCACCGATGTCGATGACCCCGGCGTTCTCGCCTGGACCGCAGATGACGCGCGGGCCGGTGGTCGGGAATTTCCCCAGATGGATCTTGGACGACTTGTACGAGCAGTGCTCGGACCACATCACCGAGAACACGCCGAGCTCGAGCTGGTTGGGCTCGCGGCCCAGCCGGTCGAGGACGACCTGATACTCGGCGGGGCTCAGGCCGTATTCGGCGGCCAATTCGGAGATGGTCTTTTCGGGGGCGTTCATGGCGGGGCTTCTAGCGATGTTCGAGGCCGGAGTCAGCCCGCAGGGAAGGGAACATCGACGCTCTGTGGCGATTGAATCGCGGAGCCCCTCAGGAGATCGCCATGACCGACCAGCCCATCGACCCCGCAGCCACGCCCGAAGACGACGACGCCCCCGAAATTGCAGCCGATGACGTCGGCGCGTCAGCTATTGCGGAACGCTTCGGCAAGCAGGCGGTGGATGACGAAGAAGAAGACGTCGACGGCGACGGTATCTAGACCCGTTCGACGCGCCGTCGCTGAGCCAGGACGATCACTACATCGATGACCAGCACAGCGACGGCGGCGATCACGGCGGTGAACGCCAGCGCACTGTTCCTCGATTGCTCGGCCGCGAAAACACCGATGAGTCCCCAGGAAACCGGAAGACCGTAGACGATGGTCCGGATGCGCCAGGTCACGAATACCGCCACGACTGATACCGCCACCACGGCGAGGATGGCCCAAGCCGTTGGCGACAGAGCGGTAGGCAGGTCGCCATTACCGGTCGCCACAGTAAGCAGGTTCACCGGCGCGGCGATGGTCAGCCAGCCCGCCAGCAGGCTCAGCGGCCAAACGGTCATCCAGCGATCCCTGTCACCCATAGACAGCGCCCGGATGCGCCGGGCGTTGGTGAGCAACGGGATCAGTAGAACGATCAGCGCCCCGAAGATCAGCACGATCGTTGCGACTTCCCAATCGAACGCCGCCGCCACGATCCAGAGGCCGATCCCGGCAAACGCCAGCACAGACGGCCAGCCGAAGGCGTGGATCAGGTCGCTCTCGCCGGTCTGCGGCAGGACCTGCCGGATCGCATAGATCGCCAGTCCCAGATAGATGACACCCCAGATGGCGAAGGCCCAGCCGATGACCTTCAGCGTGGCGTCGCTGTCGGCCGCGAACTCGGCCTGACTCTGGCCCCAGCCAAGGCCCATCTGAACCTGCGCAATCGCAATGGCGAAGATCGCAGCGCCCAGAACGGTCCATCGGCGGGTCTGTTGAGAGGCTGTCGGGCGGACGATGGACATGCATGTTCTCGCGGAGGTTCAGGCCGCATACGCACAGGAGCCTTGATGGTTCACCGGAACCGCCACCGTCGCGGTTGGTTCAGCCCGCATCCTCAATCATATCAGGAGGCCGAAATGGCTGATCCGGAAGACGCCCAGCAAGAGACGCCACACTTCGAGACCGACGACGTCGAGGCCAATCTGGCCATCGAACAGGGTCTGGGCGTCGGCGCCCGCGAGCTTGCGGCCCAGCGCGATCCCGGAGGTGTTGTAACGCCGGACGAGGACGATGGTGATGACGCAGACGCAGCTATCGAACGCAACACGTCCGTCCTGGGTCAGGACGACGATGACCAGCAACTTTCCAGGAACAGCGACGCCTGAGACAAGCGCCGCCTGATCGTCTCACATGGTCAGGCGGCTGCCATCACGCTGCGGAACAGCGTTGCGCCGTCAGCCGAACCGAGTTCGGCTTCGAAGGCCCGGTCAGGGTGGGGCATCATGCCGAGGACGTTGCCGCGTGCGTTCTGGATGGCCGCGATGTTAGCCACCGAACCATTCGGATTGTCGACGTAGCGGAACACCACCTGGCCCTCGCCTTCGAGGCGGGCCAGCGTCTCGGCGTCGGCGAAATAGTTTCCGTCGCCGTTGCCCTGGGTCATGACCACTTCGCGCTGACCCTGATAACCGGCGGTGAAGCGGGTCTGCCCGTTAGTGACTTCCAGAGAGATGGGCTTGCAGACGTATTTCAAGCCGGCGTTGCGCAGCAGTGCGCCCGGCAGCATCCCGGCTTCGCACAGGATCTGGAAGCCGTTGCAGATGCCGACCACGGCAACGCCGTCATCAGCGGCCTTCTTGACGGCTTGCATTACCGGCGCCTGCGACGCCATCGCGCCGCAACGCAGGTAATCACCATACGAAAAGCCGCCCGGCAGGACGATCAGGTCGAGGTCGTCCGGAAGCTCAGTATCCTGATGCCAGACCATTTCGACCCGCTCACCGGTGGAGCGTTCGACAGCGACCTTGCAGTCGCGGTCACAGTTGGATCCGGGGAAGACGATGACAGCTGCGCTCATGGGCGGGGCCTTAGCAGGATTCCATCAGGCTGTCAGGGCTGATGGAGGCGATCAGGCGGCCACACGCATCGGAAGATCTTCAGTCACCGACTGAGACCGTCCCGACAGGCGGAAACGACCTACCGACTGGCGCAGCACTTCGGTCTCCTGTGCGAGGGCATGGCTGGCCGCAGTAGTCTGTTCGACCATGGCGGCGTTTTGTTGGGTGACCTGGTCCATGTGGCTCACGGCCGTATTGATTTCGCGCAGGGCCGTCGCCTGTTCCTGACTGGCGGCGGCCATCTCGGTGATGAGCGATCCGACGTGGACGACCCGGTTGGCGATCTTGTCGAGGTTCGAACCCGCCTGGCGCACCAGATCGACCCCCAGTGATACCTGGCGACCGGAATTCGAGATCAGGGCATTGATCTCCTTGGCCGCGCTCGCGGAGCGCTGGGCCAGCGCCCGCACTTCGGAGGCGACGACCGCGAAGCCGCGCCCTGCGTCGCCCGCACGCGCGGCCTCCACTCCCGCGTTCAAGGCCAGAAGGTTCGTCTGGAAGGCGATTTCGTCGATGACGCTGATGATCTGGCCCATTTCGTTGGATGAGGCGTGAATCGCGTCCATGGCCTCTACGGCCTGACCGACCACCCTTCCGCTGGTCTCGGCCTCGTCGCGGGCCTCGCCGACAACGTCGGAGGCCTTGCGAGCGCCTTCGGCTGATCGATTCACTGTCGCGGTGATCTGTTCGAGGGCGGCGGCCGTCTCTTCCAGGCTGGCGGCCTGCTGCTCGGTACGGCGCGAGAGATCGTCTGCCGCGTGGGTCATCTCGTGGGCGCCGCTGCGGATCGTCGAAGCGTTCCCGTCGACGGAAACCAGCGTCTCTTCCAGGCCGATTACGGCTGCGTTGAAATCGTCCTTCAGCTTTTCATAGCCGTCGGGAAAATCGCTGGCGATCCGATAGGTCAGGTCGCCTCGCATCAAATGGTCCATACCCTCGGTCATCGCGGCTACGATCAGCGCCTGCTGTTCGGCGATGGCTCTCTGGGCCTGCTCGCCCTTGGTACGCTGCGCCGCCTGAGCGACGGCTTCCGCACGGGCCCGTTCGACGATCAGGGCCTGAAGGGCTACGATCGACCGGCCGACGGCGCCGAGCTCATCCTTACGATTGGAGCTGGTCAGTTCCACGTCCGTTCGCCCCTGCGCGAAAGCGGCCATTTCGTCGTCGAGAACGCCGATGGGGGCCACGACCGTTCGCATCGACAGCCGGATCAGAGCCAGGCTCAGTCCGATACTGAGCAGAATGATAAGGATCATGACGACGATGCCGCCCTTGGCCAAGAAGTCGGCGCGAGCCTTGGTGGCCAGCTGGGTGGACTCGATCTGCTCCGAGATGGCCCCCATTCGACCTTCCAGCGCAACGAAACTGGTCTTGAATGCGGGAAGTGCGGCGTTGGCCGCACCAGGATCGGCTGCCGCCAACGTCACGATCCGATCGGCTGAGGCGATATATTGTTCGAGCGGGGTGGCGGCCTCTTTCAATGCAGTGATTGTGCCGGGATCACGGGCCATCGCGTTGTTTTCTTCGACGGCCATGCGGAAGCTGTCGGAGTGTTCGCGCAATTCGGTGCGAATTCCCGCCATGGCGTCGGCTTGGCCGTTCTGGGCCGCCAGCATGGCGGCGAGCACGTCGCTCCGCAGGGCGTCATGCATCATGTCAGCTTGCATGTGGTTGCGCATGACCTCGCCGATCCGCGTCGAATCTCCCATCGAGCCGCTGAGGAAGCCCGCGATCAGGAGCCCTGAGCCAGAGCCCAGCGCGCACAGGATCACCATGAACAGCCCCGCGAATTTCACCTTGGATCGGATCGTTGTGAGCATGAGGTCCCCCGTTCACCCTTGCCTACGTGTCAAATCCTAACGATCGCCGTTCTCTGCGATAAGTAGCACTACCTATTGGGAAACTGGCGTTTTCTTGAGATCTTCGGACGATCATCACGAACATTGTGGGTCCGTGTCGACGATGCCCATCCTTCCAGAATGGATGGTTTATCCTATGATGTCTCTGCATCAAGTATGTGGATTTATTGCTTTAGGTGTACTTTTGTCATCTACGGCTGCTTACGCCGATACTTACGGCAAGGTCGACGACCGGACCTCTGACGAACCAGTCTGGCAGTGGGCCTCAGCCTATACCGCCGACGTCATCGGCGTCGTTGATGGCGGCGAGACCCGCGCAGGGCGTTTCCTGGACAATCTCGACGTCTCGCTCGACGGCGACCTGGAACGCCAGTTCGGCTGGCCGTCCGCGCGAGTTCATTTCAGCATTCTGGCCAATGGCGGGGGTGAGCCCAACGCCATCGCCCAGACGCTACAAGGCTACGACAATATCGAAGTCTCATCCCAGGGGGTGCGCCTTTACGAGGCCTGGCTGGAACAGGATCTCGCCGATGGCGCGGTCTCGGTGCTGGCGGGCCTCTATGACGTCAACAGCGAGTTCTACAGCACCGAGGCCTCGGGCCTCTTGATAGCCCCTCCTTTCGGCATCGGTTCCGAACTGGCGGCCACCGGTCCGAACGGACCTGCGATCTTCCCCTCGACGTCTCTGGCCGTGCGCGTCCGGGTCGGGGCGGCGGACGGGCTTCACGCCCGGTTTGCGGCGGTCAACGCTCGCGCAGGGACGATCGGAGACGACGGCGGCGTGGATACCACCCTCGACGACGGCATTCTCTATCTCTTCGAGGCTGGCTGGACCGGTCCCGTGCGGATCGCGGTCGGTGGCTGGCGGTATGGCGAGAACCAGGAAGACATTCGCGACGTCTCCGCCTCAGGCGACCCTGTCCTCACCGATGCCCAAGGCGCCTACGTCGTGGCCGAAGGAACCATCTTCGAGGCCGAGCAGGCGCCGACGGGGCGCGCGTTCGTGCGGCTGGGCATATCAGACGGCGACACCACGGACTTCAACGGCGGATGGCAAGCCGGCATGCGCGTGGATTCGATATTTCGCTCCCGCCCGGACAGCGCATTATCGGTAGGCTTCCACCAGGGTCTGCTGTCGGACAAGGCCAGGGCCAATGCATTGGACGCCGGGACCACATTCGCCAATGCCGAGGGCGGGGTGGAGCTGACATACGCCGACACATTCGGCCGTTTCACGATCCAGCCCGACCTTCAATGGATCTACAACCCCGGTGGCGACAAGAACCGCGATCCCATTCTTACGGCCGGTCTGCGCGTGATCCTGAAGCTCAGGTAGCGCTTAGCCGCGGTTCTCGTAGGTCGCGGTAATCGAGGCTTTCGCGAGGGTGTGGAAATGCAGGTTGAAGCCGTATTTGGCGCCCGAATCCTCGGCCGTAACCGGCAGACGGTCCACGTCGACGGCGAACACGGTGAAGATGTAGCGGTGCGGACCATGGCCGGGCGGCGGTGCGGCCCCGCCAAAGCCCGGGGCTCCGTAATCCGTGCGTCCCTCGACTGCGCCCTTAGGCAGGCCGTTTGATGACGCACCGGTCGCCAGTTCTGTGACATCTGCGGGGATGTTGGCGACAGTCCAGTGCCAGAAGCCCGATCCGGTCGGCGCGTCGGGATCATAGACGGTGATGGCGTAGGACTTTGTGCCTTGGGGCGCGCCGGACCAGCTCAGCTGCGGCGAGGTATTCCCCTTGGCCTGGACCTGGGCGTCGTTCAGAACGCGGCCATCGACGACATCGGTAGAGGTGAGAGTGAAGGTCATTGGTGTCTCTGTCTGACGACTTTGGCCAACGCGTTGACGGGGCGGGCGTTGCGTTGCGACAGTCTGTCACCAACTGAGTTCCTTGTCCTCAGGAACGCGAGCGCTTCATGCTCCAGGTCCTCCTGGCCAGAACCTTTCAG
>DASVTM010000315.1:0-10735 GCA_036387575.1 Brevundimonas sp. | reverse complement strand
CGCGACGAAACCCGCCGTATGTGGTCCAACAACGATCCCGGCGACCAGATAGCCGACCAACGGAGACAGTTTGAGCCGGTTCGCCAACATGCCGAACACGAAGGCGAGGACGAAACCCCCGACCAGGGTGAGAATCAGGCTGTCGGCGTGCGGCATCGGCGCTCCTTGCGTGGTGGGCTCTTGGTTTCAGTTGTGGCGAGGTCCACAAGTGGGAACCGTGAGGCTTCGGGACAACGCGACGATATGTCCCGGCCCAGCTCGGATTCCCTCAGTGGTCCGCGCCCCCAGGCTCGCGATTCTAGAGAATTCTCACGCTTTGTTACAGCCCGGGCTCGCCTTCGCAGTCGCAGCACGGTAGTCAGACCGTCAGGAGCGGGACGTCAACCTGCCCATCTTATCGCCAAACTCAGGTTACCAGACTCAGGGGCTACAGATGACTCAGTGGGTGTACGGCTTTGGCGGCGGGTCCGCTGACGGCGACGCGTCGATGAAGAACCTTCTCGGCGGCAAGGGCGCGAACCTGGCCGAGATGGCGAAGCTGGGTCTGCCCGTGCCTCCGGGTTTCACCGTCACCACCGAGGCCTGCGTCCAGTATTTCTCGAACGGAAACACCTATCCCGGTGATCTGCCCGGGCAGGTCGCGGCCGGTCTCAAGACCGTGGAATCGATCGTCGGCAAGACGTTTGGAGACGCCGCAAACCCTCTGCTGGTGTCGGTCCGTTCGGGCGCCCGCGCCTCGATGCCGGGTATGATGGACACGGTCCTGAACCTCGGCCTCAACGATGAAACGGTCGAGGGTCTAGCCAATTTGTCGGGCGATCGCCGCTTCGCCTTTGACAGCTATCGCCGCTTCATCACCATGTATTCCAACGTGGTGCTCGGCCTGTCGCACGATGATTTCGAGGAGGTTCTGGACGACCACAAGGATCGTCTCGGCGTCACCGTCGACACCGACCTGTCCGCCAGCGACTGGGAAAAGATCGTCGCCGAATACAAGACCGTGGTCGAGCGTGAGCTGGGCCATCCGTTCCCGCAGGATCCGCAGGACCAGCTGTGGGGCGCCGTCTCGGCCGTGTTCGCCAGCTGGATGAACGACCGGGCCAAATTCTATCGCCGCATGCACGACATCCCCGAAAGCTGGGGCACCGCCGTCAACATCCAGTCGATGGTCTTCGGCAACATGGGCGAGACCTCGGCCACCGGCGTCGCCTTCACCCGCAACCCCTCGACCGGCGAGGCGCGCCTGTACGGCGAGTTCCTGATCAACGCACAGGGCGAGGACGTCGTCGCCGGCATCCGCACGCCCCAGTCGCTAACGAAGATCGGCCGCGAGGAGATGGGCGAGACCGCTCCCTCGATGGAAGAAGCGATGCCGGTGGTGTTTGCCGAGTTCGTCGACGTCGTCGGGCGGCTGGAAAGCCACTACCGCGACATGCAGGACATCGAATTCACGGTCGAACAGGGCCGTCTCTGGATGCTGCAGACCCGCAACGGCAAGCGCACGGCCAAGTCCGCGCTGAAGATCGCCGTCGATCTCGCCGCCGAGGGCGTGATCACGCAGGAAGAGGCGATCAGCCGGGTCGAGCCTTCCGCCCTTGACCAGTTGCTCCATCCGACGCTTGATCCGAACGCTGTGCGCAAGGTCGTGGCGACGGGCCTGCCCGCGAGCCCCGGCGCGGCGACCGGCAAGATCGTGTTCGATGCCGATGAGGCAGAGCGGATGTCGCAACTCGGCGACGCTGTCATTCTGGTGCGCGAAGAGACCTCGCCCGAGGACATTCACGGCATGCACGCCGCCCGGGGCATCGTGACGGCGCGAGGCGGGATGACCAGCCACGCCGCCGTCGTGGCTCGTGGCATGGGGCGTCCCTGCGTCTGCGGCATCAACGCCCTGTCGATCGACGAGCACGCAGGCACCTTCACCGCTCACGGCCGCACCTTCAAGGCGGGTGAGATCATCACCATCGACGGCTCCAAGGGCGAAGTGCTGGAGGGCGCCGTCGCCATGATCGAGCCCGAGCTGACCGGCGACTTCCAGACCCTCATGGCCTGGGCCGACAAGGTTCGCCGTCTCAAGGTTCGCGCCAACGCCGAGACGCCGCTGGATGCCCGCACAGCGCGCGGTTTCGGCGCCGAGGGCATCGGCCTGTGCCGCACCGAGCATATGTTCTTCGACGAGGAGCGGATCGCCGCCGTGCGCGAGATGATCCTGGCCGACGACGAGGCCGGTCGCCGCGTGGCGCTGGCCAAGATCGCGCCGTTCCAGAAGTCGGACTTCGTCGAGCTGTTCACCATCATGGCCGGCCTGCCGGTGACGGTGCGCCTGCTCGACCCGCCGCTGCACGAGTTCATCCCGCACACGGACGAGGACATCGACGCACTCGCGGCGACCTCGGGCATCGACGCGGCCAAGCTGAAGCGCCGGGCGCGTGAGCTGCATGAGACCAATCCGATGCTGGGTCACCGGGGCGCCCGCCTCGGCGTCGCCTATCCCGAACTCTACGAGATGCAGGTTCGGGCGATCATCGAGGCCGCGCTGGAGGTCAAGAAAACCGCCTCCGAGGCTCCGATCCCCGAGATCATGCACCCGCTGGTGGCCATGGGTCTGGAAATGAAGTTCCTGCGCGAACTGACGGACCGGACCGCCAAGGCCGTCTTCGCCGAAGCGGGCGACACGGTGGAATATCTCGTCGGCACGATGATCGAGCTGCCACGCGCAGCCCTACGCGCCGGTGATCTGGCCGAGTATGCCGAGTTCTTCTCGTTCGGCACCAACGACCTGACCCAGACGACGTTCGGCATCTCCAGAGACGACTCCGGCCGGTTCCTGCAGGCCTATATGGACAAGGGAATCTTCGAGACCGACCCGTTCGTGCGTCTCGATCAGGAAGGCGTCGGCGACCTGATCCGCATCGCTAAAGAGCGCGGCTCGGCGGTCCGTCCGGACATGAAGATGGGCATCTGCGGCGAGCACGGCGGCGACCCGTCGTCGATCGCCTTCTGCGAAGACGTCGGGCTGACTTACGTCAGCTGCTCACCCTATCGCGTGCCGATCGCCCGTCTGGCGGCGGCCCAGGCGGCGTTGGTGTCGCGCGGTGGGACGGCCCGCGAGAAGGACCGGTAAGGCAAGCCTGCACCCTCTCCCCCCGGGAAAGAGCTTGAGCCTCCGGGAGCGAAGCGATCGCCGAAGGCGAAAGGGTGAGGGGCTAATTTGAACCGGTGGCGTCACGAGTGCTGGAATCGCCGCGTCCAACCTCTAGCCGTTCAGCCCTCACCCTTTCGCGCAAGAACGATGGCTGTACCATCGTGCGCTCAAGCCCTCTCCCGCCGGGAGAGGGGAGCCTTACCGAGGGCCTACCATGACTGCATCGAAATTCTCCATTGCCGTCGTCGGTCCGGGCGCCGTGGGCGGCACGATCGCGGCATGGCTTTCGCGCAGCCCGTTGGTCAGCGACCTTACGCTGTGCGCCCGGTCGCCGCTGGACCGACTGGTCGTAGAGACACCGGACGGCACCGTCATCGAAGCCCGGCCTCGGGTCGTCACCGATCCGGGCCAGATCACCGTGCCGGTCGACTGGGTGTTGATCGCGACCAAGGCCTATGACGTTGCGGGGGCGGCGCTTTGGCTGAAGCCGTTGCTGGGGCCGGACACGCGCGTTGCGGTGCTGCAGAACGGCGTCGAGCACGCCGAGCGGTTCGCGCCCTTCCTGTCGGCCGCCCGCATCCTGCCCGTCATCGTCGATATCCCGGCCGAGCGTACGGCGCCGGGTCGCATCCACCACCGTCGCAATGGGACGGTGACCGTTCCGGCAGGGGAGGCGGGCGAGGCCTTCGTCACCCTGTTCGCCGAAAGCATCATCGAGGCTTCCACCGCCAACGACTTCCTGACCGCCGCCTGGACCAAGCTTTCGCTGAACTGCGCGGGCGCGGTCAACGCCCTGACCGGGGAGCCGGGCGGCGTGGTTCGGGCCGAGGGTGTCGCCGACCTGATGCGGGAGATGGTGTGGGAGTGCGTTCGCGTCGGCCGGGCCGTCGGCGCCGATCTGGGCGACCACATCCCGGATTGGGTAGTGGAGCGGGCGATGACCTCGCCTGGAGACTCGGTCAACTCGCTGCTCGGCGACCGGCTGGCGGGGCGGCCGATGGAATGGGACGCCCGCAACGGCGTCATCGTCCGGCTGGGACAGGTTCACGGCGTTGCGACCCCGGTCAACGCCATGGCGTCCACCCTGCTGGCCGCAATCGGCTGGCCACCCTCCGCCTGAACATCCAGGGACTTCCGCGACGGTCGTGTAACAGCCTTCCGCGAACGCGGTCTGTGTCAGCGAACCCACAGTTTCGACCTTGTAATAGTGCCGCCATGGAACGGTCAAGGTGAGACACCATTTAACAACTCGCTGGATGGGGCGGGTGACGCCAAGTCACCAACATCTAGGAGTATAAGAAACAATGCGTAACATTCTTCTCGCTACCGCCGCTATCTCCCTGTTTGCTGTTCCTGCAATGGCGCAAACGCTACAATCGCCGACATACTACGGGACGCTTGGCTATTCTCAGTTCGACCACTCGGATGCTGATCTCGGCGCAGTAACCGGTCGCCTCGGCGCCAAGGTCACGCCTTATCTGGGCGCAGAAGTCGAAACGTCCTTCGGGGTTCGCGATGACGACTTCACCGTCGCTGGAGTTGAGGGCTCGATCGAGCACCGCTATGATGTCGCCGCCTATGGCGTAGCGACCCTGCCGCTTCAGCCAAATCTCGAACTGTTCGCCCGCGCCGGTTACGGCGTAACCGAACTGAAGGCCGAAGCCGCTGGGCTGACCAGCTCCGACCATTACGAGAGCTTCAACTACGGCGCCGGCGCCAACTACTACTTCGACGCCCAGAACGGCGTTCGCGCCGACTGGACCCGTCGCGATTTCCAGGATGACGGCGGCGAAGCCGACGTCTACTCGGTCAACTACGTCCGCCGCTTCTAGGCCGACGCAGACAGACAAAAGGCGCGCTCCGAAAGGGGCGCGCCTTTTTGCATCAGATGGACGTTTGATTCAGGCGGGTTCTGCGACCAGGGCCCAGCGCATTGAGCCTTCACCAAACGGTCGGGTGAACCACTGGGTATAGCGCTCGAACGCTTCGACCACTGCGTTACGCAGATCCTGACCGACGGGTTCGCCGCGGTTGCGCTTCATCGCCGCGACGCAGTCGATGACGACATTCTGATGGGCCGAGCCACCGAGGCTTTTCAGCACAAGCGCGACATCACGCGCGAGAGATTCCAGAAAGGGAAGCTTCTCGACGGGGACAGCGGATTTCTTCGGGCGGTCATTCATCGGGATGTCGTCTCACGTGCACGGTCTCGATGGAGCCTTCCTCGCAAACTCGCCCACCGCGTGCAAGCGCCGCCGCTGGCTTTGCAGTAGATTGTTCGTGAACCGGCGCGCCTTCTCCTCGCCACCTTTCCTCGAATTTAGCTGACAACCGGCCTTGTCTGGCGTCCTCTCCCGCCCGGAAGAGGGGCTAAAACCATGACGACATTCGATCCGCAGGCGGCGACCGCCGCGTGGCTGGCGACGCTATCGCCCGCCGATACGGCCAAGGCCATGGCCTATACCCAAGGCGGCCACTGGCTGATCCTGTGGGGCTTTATCGTTTCAATCGTCGTGGCGTGGATCATCATCCGCACCGACGTGCTCGGCAAAGTCCGGACGAGCATCGAGAAGAAGAAGGCGCGGCCAGTGCTGGCGTCCTTCGTAGTGGGCCTGGTGTATCTGGTATTCAGCTGGGTGCTGAACCTGCCTTGGGCGGCCTACAGCAGCTGGTATCGCGAAGGGCAGTACGGCCTCACCGAGCAACCGTTCATGGGTTGGTTCGTCGAAGGGATGATGAGTGCGGCCATTTCCACCGTCGTGATGGGTATCGTCCTGATCGCGGTCTACGCCCTGATCCGTCGTGCGCGAGCCTTCTGGTGGGCGTGGGCGGCGGGGCTGACGGCTGTCGTCATGGTGATCGGTCTGGTCGTCTCGCCGATCGTCATCGAGCCGCTGTTCAACACCTATACGCCCGCGCCGAACGGTGCTGTCCGCGATGCCGTCGTTGATCTGGCCAAGGCGACGGGCACGCCGTCGGACAAGATCTTTATCTACGACGGCTCGAAGCAGTCCGACCGCTACACCGCCAACGTCTCGGGCCTGTTCGGTTCTGCCCGCGTGGCGATGAGCGACGTCATGTTCACCAAGGGCGCCGATCTCGCCGAGGTGAGGGGCGTCGTGGGTCATGAAATGGGTCACTATGTGCACGCTCACGTGCTGTGGATCCTCGCTGTCATGATCGTGCTGGCGGCTCTGGCCTTCTGGCTGACGGACCGGCTCTATCCCGTCGCGAGAAAGCTGTTGGGTGCGAACAAGGTCGGCGACATTCGTGATCCGGCGGGGCTGCCGGTGCTGATGGCGGTGCTGTCTTTTCTGAGCGTTTTAGGCACGCCCCTGACCAACACCCTGATCCGCACCATCGAGGCCGACGCCGACCATTTTGCGATGGTGCATGCCAATGAACCGGACGGGTTATCCAAGGCTCTCATCAAGACCGCCGAATATCGCGCGCCGTCGCCGGGCAAGCTGGAAGAGTTCCTGTTCTACGACCACCCCAGCGTCGGCAATCGCATCCGTGCGGCGATGGAGTGGAAGGCCGCACATCCGGCTGGAACGCCCACAAAGCCTTAGAAAGCAACCGCTTCTGTTCCCGGGCATTGCAGCCGGGAACAGAGGCGGCACGACCCTATGAACCTGTATTCCACCGTGGGCTTCGGCTTTCCGTTCCTGAACGAGATTGCGCCCTTCGTGGCCCGGATCGCGGTCGGGGGAATGTTCTTCCTGTCCGGCTTCTACAAGCTGTTCACAGCCGCCAGCGCCGAGAAAATGCAGAAGACCATGGTCGAGGCTGGCATCGCCGCACCGCGCCAGACGGCGAGATTCGTCTCGGTCTGTGAGTTCGTGTTCGGTGCGCTGCTGATCCTCGGCCTGTTCACCAGCGTCGCGGCGGCGGTGCTGCTGATCATCTCGCTCGTGGCCCTGATCACCGTCGCGGCCAAGTCGGTCGAGGGGGCCAGCTTCGGCTACCGGCTGTCCAGCTATCTGGACCTGCCCGAGACCTTGCTGATGATCATCCTGTTCTGGCTGATCTGCGTCGGACCCGGTCTTTGGAGCTTGGACTGGGCGCTGTTGGTCCCGCGTTAGACGCGCTTTCTCACGAACACCGTACCGGCCGAATAGCCTGCGCCGAACGAACAGATCAGGCCGGTGTCGCCAGGCTCGAAGCCGTCGTGACGCAGGTGGAAGGCGATGATCGATCCGGCGGACGAGGTGTTGGCGTACTCGTCGAGGATGATGACGTTCTCTTCCGGCGTCGGGTCGCGACCGAGCACCTTGCGCCCGATATAGTCGTTCATGTTGATATTGGCCTGATGCAGCCAGAGCCGCTTCAGCCCGTGCGGATCGACGCCCAACTCGGCGGCATGGTCGACGATCATGTCCGAGACCAGCGGCACCACGTCCTTGAAGACCTTGCGGCCCTGCTGGATGAACATCTTGTCGGGCTTGCCGATGCCCTCGGGCGCGGCGTTGTTCAGGAAGCCGAAATTGTTGCGGATGTTGTTGGAGAACACGGTCTTCAGCTTGGTGCCGAGGATGTCCCAACCGCCCGGTCCGGCCTGATCGGCGGCCTCGACAATCACGGCAGTGGCGACGTCGCCGAAGATGAAGTGGCTGTCGCGATCCTTGAAGTTCAGGTGGGCCGAACAGACCTCGGGGTTGACCATCAGCACGGCCTTGACCGAGCCCGAGCCGATGAAGTCGGCGGCGGTCTTGATGCCGAAGGTGGCCGAGGAACAGGCGACGTTCATGTCGAAACCGAAGCCCTCGATGCCCAACGCCTGCTGGATTTCGACGGCGAGCGCCGGGTAGGGACGCGGCATGTTGGAGGCGGCGCAAAGGACGGCGCCGATCTCGCTGACGGGCTTGCCCCAAGCGGCGATGGCCTGTCGGGCGGCGGCGACGGCCATCTCGGCCATGACCGACAGCTCGTCGTTGCCGCGTTCGGGGATGTTCGGCGCCATCCGGCTGGGATCGATGATCCCCGCCTTGTCGAGCACGTAGCGGGACTTGATGCCCGAGGCCTTCTCGATGAAGGCTTCAGAGGACGGCGTCAGGGCGGCGACGTCGCCCTCGGCAATCTCCATCGCGTGGTCGGTGTTCCACTGTTCGGCCCAGGCGTTGTAGGCCCCGACCAGCTCGGCGTTGGAGATGGACTGTTCGGGGGTGAACAGGCCGGTTGCGGCGATAACGGACTGGATCATTGGTACTTTACCCTGGCGCTCGGCGGGCGGCGCCTCGCACGAGGGGCGGTCCGTTCTTTTTCTGAACCGTCTAATAGGCCGGTGGAGGCGTCTGGTCGAGACTGGCTTTGATACCCCTCCACCAACGCACGATCCGGCCGCGTGGAGGGGCGGGCAGCGGCGTATCGCGGGCGGCGATCAGCGCCTCGACCAGATCCTCAGCCTCGCATGGCCAACCGGTCGGCGTGACGTAGAGCGGATAGTCGATCAGCGTCGCGTGCATCAGCTCGTCCAGCGAGGCGCGACGGCTGCGGCGCTCGAACGGACCGGACCGGTCGTCGGTCAGGCCCCACCCGGCATAGAAGGGGCGGCCGTAGGTAGTGACAGCCTTGCCGCGCATCAGGGCCTCGAACCCCGACAGCGAGGTCAAGGTCACCAGCCGGTCGCAGGCGTTCAGGCAGTCGATGATGTCGAGATCGTCGGCGACCGCGTCCACGGCGTCCATGGCGCCCGCGTCCAGCAGACCCGGCCGGTTACCCGCCGTGACGTCGGGATGGTTGCGATAGATCAGGAAGGCGTTCGGGAAATCCCGCCGGGCCGCCTCGACCAGACCGGAGTTGGTGCGGATATCGGTGCAGCCGAGCCGGATGGAGCGGTCGTTCTCGACCTGACCGACGACGAGAAGTCGTTCGCGATCGGTAGGCCAACCGGCAGGCGGCTCGCCCTTCAGATTGTATTTCGACAGACCGGCTTCGACGATGCGGTCACGCAAGCGAGCGGCACGGTCGAGGGCGGTGGTGTCGTAATCGCTGGTCTCGATCAGCGTCTCGAGGCGGCTCGGGCCTGTGGCGTCGTAGTAGACGCCGAGATCGTCCAGTACGACCGACAACGCCCCGAAGAAGTCCGAGCCCAGACCTCGCGAACGTATGAATCCGTCTTCCATCCGCACGGTCGGAGCAGAAGTCGCGGCGGCGGCCTCAAGGATCGGCGGGCTCTCCTTGCCGGCCCACCAGATCAGCTTGCCGCCCCGGTCCTCAGCGGACTTGGCGGCATTGCGGGCGAACCAGTGATAGCGGACCTCGCCACGTGGGGAGTTCAGCAGCTTCCGGATCGGTGGACGTTTGGCCGGAGCGAACCCGGCGGCGGCCCAGAAACCCTGCAGGCGGTCGGCGCGATCGCGCAGGCGGATCAGCCGGTTCAGCGCCTGTTCGGCCTCGCAGCGGCGCCCGGTGATCGGATCGACATAGCGGGTGTACTGAATCAGGGCTGCGGCGGCGACCTGCTCGACCGTGCGCTGTTCCCCGCGACGGCCGGTGTCTACGGCGTCGGTGGTCAGGCCCCAGCCGGAATAGAAAGGCGCTCCAAAACAGCGCACGGGCAGGCCGCGCAGCAAGGCCTCGAACCCCAGAGCCGAGGTCGCGACATAGACGACGTCCACCTGAGCCAGCAGTTCAGCTGCCCGGACGTCGGTGTCGATCAGGGTCACTCCGGTCAGGTCGGCGGCGGCGATGCAGCCCTGTTTGCGCCCTGCGGCGACGGCGGGGTGGCGTTTGACGATCAACTGGGCGTCAGGCTCGTCGCGGCGTGCGGCGGCGATCATTTCGCCGAACGACCAGGTCGAGGCGAGGCCGTACCCGATCGAGGCGTCGCCCAGAGTCTGGTCCACGATCAGCACCCGGCGGCCCGGCTTCAGCACCGACCGGTCGAGCGGCCCGCCCATATTGGTCTTCGACACGCCCGAGGCGACAATCCGTTCGATCAGCCCGCTCGCACGAGCGGTCATGCCTGCATCGCACCAGTCCGGCGCGGAACGGATCAGGTTCTCCAGCCGCGAGGGACGGGTCGCGTCGTAATAAACGCCGAGATCGTCGACGATCAGGCTCAACGACGTCGCGCCGCTCTCACCCAGACCCACCGAACGCAGGAACCCGTCTTCCAGCGCGACGTAAGGGATGCCCCGTTTGACCGCCAGTCGCCGCCCGGCCGCAGCCGTCGGCTTCATGCCCCAGCCGAACACAGCCTCGACATCGGAGCCGGGCAGGGCGCACAAATCGTACTCAGGCAGTAACTCCGTCAAAAACGGAACCTTGAGCACGCCGGGCGCGCAGACCCAGGCGGGTGTTTGGGATTGAGGATCGGGAGAGGCGATAGTCACGGGTCGTCTCTAGGGGCGGGCGCTGGTCGCGCCTAGCCCCCCACCGCCACGCGATACCGCTCCAGCAACCATTCGGCCGAAGCGAGGTGCAGGCGCTCGACCATTGCGCCGTTGACCCGGATCGCGCCTCGTCCATCTGACGCAGGGTCGGCAAACGCCGCCACGATGGCTTCGGCTTGGGCCACTTCGGCGGGCGAGGGTGCGAACGCCGCGTTGGCCCCGACGATCTGGGACGGATGGATCAGGCTCTTGC
>DASVTM010000314.1:0-2483 GCA_036387575.1 Brevundimonas sp. | reverse complement strand
TAGCCGTCGGCGTCGATGTCGACGATATCGCCCGTGTCGTGCCACCCCTCGTGCAGCATGTCGAGGCCCAGAGGATCATCGGGCGAGATATAGCCCTCCATCACGTTGGGACCGCGCACGTACAACTGACCGCCGCCGGTGATGCCGGGAACGTCTTCCAGTCGGTATTCGATGCCCGGCAGGACCTGCCCGACCGAGCCGGGGCGGTTGCGGTCGGGATGGTTGACCGCAATGACGGGCGCCGCTTCGGTCGCGCCATAGCCCTCGAGCAGCGTCACCCCGCCGAACCGGGTGTTGAACAGGTGCCGGGTCTCATCACGGACCTTCTCGGCGCCGGCGACGACGAACTTCAGCGTCGCGAAGTCCTCGGGTTCACCGACGCGCCCGTACTGGTTCAGGAAGGTGTCGGTCGCGAACAGGATCGACGCCCCGACCTTTGGCAGCAGGTCGGTGATCTGTTTGGCATGCAGCGGCGACGGATATTCAAACGCCTTCATGCCCTGCAGCAGAGGCAGGATGACGCCGCCCGTCAGGCCCAACGAGTGGAAGGTCGGCAGCGGGTTGAACATCACCCAGTCCGCGTCCATCGCGATGTGCGCCGAGATCTGGCGTGCGTTCGAGACCAGGTTGCGCTGGCTCAGCACCACGCCCTTGGGCGCGCCAAAGCTGCCCGAGGTGAACAGGACCACGCCCGGACCGTCGGCGTCGGTCTTGGTGCGGAACCGGCGTGGGGCCATGCCTGCGGCGAGGCCGAACAGCTTGTCGGCCAGACCGATGGTGGCGCGAACGTCGTCCAGCCAGGTGATCTCGGCGACCTTGGCGAGTTCGTCGGTCAGGTCCTCCAGCTTGGCCTGCTGGATGAAGCGTTTGGCCGAAAGGATGCGCTTGACCCCCGACGTCGCCAGAGCCGCCTTCAGGTTGGCCTCGCCGGCGGTGAAGTTCAGCATCACCGGCACGCGTCCAAAGGCGTGCAGGCCGAAGAAGGTGACGACCACACCCATGGATGACGGCAACAGGATGCCGACCCGCTCACCCGGCTGGGTCATGACCGCGATCTTGCGACCCAGCACGAAGGCCGCGCGGATCAGGCCGGTGTAGGTAAGGGGCTTGCGGTCCTGATCCTCCAGGATCTCCTTGTCGCCGTACTTGGCCCGCGCCGAGATCAGGGCGTCGAACAGCGGCTCTTCGTAGAGCGTCGCAGGAAAGGCGTCGGAGTTCGGGGCGAGCGGCAAGCGTAATCTCCTCCGGGGGGCTGGAACGACCCCCTCGCATCAGGCGGCGGACCCTAAAGCCGTCAGCCCGGCTTGAAAAGATAAGTTACGTTGCGTGAGGCTGTTCCGATGCGATGCTGAAACCCAACGTGCGGGGCGCCCGACTTGCCTTCCGGGCCCGGAAAGACGACATACCGACCTATCCCCGCCGGACTGTTCCCCCCGAAGGAGCCCGACCGCCCGCTATGGTCACGCTGATCGATACCCTGAAGATATCCCCGGCCGCCCTGCGTCACCCGGAGAAGCAGAATCGGCCGGAGTCGGCGATCCTGAAGAAACCCGACTGGCTCAGGGTCAAGGCGCCCGGCTCGGGCCAGTACAACGCCACGCGCGAGATCGTCCGCTCCAAGGGGCTGGTGACCGTCTGCGAAGAGGCCGCCTGTCCCAACATCGGCGAGTGCTGGAGCCAGAAGCACGCCACGCTGATGATCATGGGCGACACCTGCACGCGGGCCTGCGCCTTCTGCAACGTCAAGACCGGCATGCCCCAGCCGCTCGACCCCGAAGAAGCCGGCAAGGTCGGCCTCGCCGTGCAGCAGATGGGTCTGAACCACGTCGTCATCACCTCGGTCGACCGCGATGACGTATCGGTCGGCGGCGCCGCCCACTTCGCCGAAGTGGTCCGCCAGATCCGCATCCAGGCCCCGAACACCACCATCGAGATCCTGACGCCCGACTTCCTGCGCAAGGACGGCGCGGCTGCGGTGATGATCGACGCCCGCCCGGACGTGTTCAACCACAACCTCGAAACCGTGCCGCGGCTCTATCTCAAGATTCGTCCCGGCGCCCGCTACTTCCACTCGCTGCGCCTGCTGCAGATGGTCAAGGAGCGCGACCCGAACCAGTTCACCAAGTCCGGCATCATGGTCGGTCTCGGCGAGACCAAGGAAGAGGTCATGCAGGTGATGGACGACATGCGCTCCGCCGGCGTCGACTTCATCACCATCGGCCAGTACCTCCAGCCGACCCGCAAGCACGCGGCCATCGAGCGGTTCGTCACCCCGGAAGAGTTCAAGGCCTATGAGGCGATCGCCCGGGCCAAGGGCTTCCTGATGGTCTCCGCCAGCCCGCTGACGCGGTCCTCGCACCACGCCGGCGACGACTTCCGCCGGCTGCGCGCCGCCCGCGACGCCAAGCTGGCCGGCGGCCGCCTCACCCTGACCGGCGCCCCCACCGCGTGAGACGCGAGTTCCGGCACGTCCTGCCGTACAC
>DASVTM010000313.1:0-10478 GCA_036387575.1 Brevundimonas sp. | reverse complement strand
CCGACCAACACCTTCTTCGCCATCAAGCGTTTGATTGGCCGTAGCTTCGACGACCCGGTGGTCGCGAAGGACAAGAACATGGTCCCTTACGAGATCGTCAAGGGCCCGAACGGCGACGCCTGGGTGCGCGCCAACGGCAAGGACTACTCGCCGCAACAGATTTCGGCCTTCACCCTCATCAAGATGAAGGAAGCTGCTGAGGCCTACCTCGGCGAAAAGGTGACGCAAGCCGTCATCACCGTTCCCGCCTACTTCAACGACAGCCAGCGCCAGGCCACCAAGGACGCAGGCAAGATCGCCGGCCTCGAAGTCCTGCGCATCATCAACGAGCCTACCGCAGCGGCCCTGGCCTATGGTCTGGACAAGAACGAAGGCAAGAAGATCGCGGTCTACGACCTCGGCGGCGGCACCTTCGACGTCTCGATCCTCGAGATCGGCGATGGCGTGTTCGAAGTGAAGTCGACCAACGGCGACACCTTCCTCGGCGGTGAAGACTTCGACCTGCGTCTGGTCGATTACCTCGCCGACGAGTTCAAGAAGGAACAGAGCGTCGACCTTCGGTCCGACAAACTGGCCCTGCAGCGCCTGAAGGAAGAGGCCGAAAAGGCCAAGAAGGAACTGTCGTTCACCTCATCCTACGAAGTGAACCTGCCCTTCATCACCATGAACGCCTCGGGTCCGCTGCACCTGAACATCAAGCTGTCGCGCGCCAAGCTGGAAGCTCTGGTCGATGACCTGATCCAGCGCACGATCGAGCCCTGCGCCAAGGCGCTCAAGGACGCGGGCCTCAAGGCCTCGGACATCGATGAAGTCGTGATGGTCGGCGGCATGACCCGCATGCCCAAGGTCGTCGAGGCGGTTAAGGCCTTCTTCGGTCGTGAACCCCACACGGGCGTGAACCCGGACGAAGTCGTCGCTCTCGGCGCCGCCGTTCAGGCCGGCGTTCTGCAAGGCGACGTCAAGGACGTGCTGCTGCTCGACGTGACCCCGCTGACGCTGGGCATCGAGACGCTGGGTGGCGTGTTCACGCCGCTGATCGAACGCAACACCACGATCCCGACCAAGAAGAGCCAGGTGTTCTCCACCGCCGACGACAACCAGTCGGCCGTGACCATCCGGGTCTTCCAGGGCGAGCGTCCGATGGCGTCCGACAACAAGGTGCTGGGTCAGTTCGACCTGATGGGCATTCCGCCGGCTCCGCGCGGCCTGCCGCAGATCGAGGTCGCCTTCGACATCGACGCCAACGGCATCGTGCACGTAACGGCCAAGGACAAGGCGACCAACAAGGAACAGTCGATCCGCATTCAGGCGAACGGCGGCCTCTCGGACGCCGACATCGACAAGATGGTCAAGGAAGCCGAAGCCAACGCCACGGCGGACAAGGCCAAGAAGGATCTGGTCGAGGCGAACAACGCCGCCGAAAGCCTGATCCACTCGACCGAGAAGGCTCTGGCGGACCACGGCGACAAGGTCGGCTCGGACATCAAGGACAGCATCCAGACTGCCCTCGACGAGCTCAAGGCCGCCAAGGAAGAAGGCACGAACCCCGAAGACATCCGCGCCAAGACCAACACTCTGGTCCAGGCCTCGATGAAGCTGGGTGAAGCCATGTACGCTCAGGGTCAGGCTTCCGACGAAGACGTCACCGCCACTGCCGACGACGGCGTTGTCGACGCCGAGTTCGAGGAAGTCGACGGCGACGAAGACGAGAAGAAGAGCGCGTAAGCAATACGCTCGATATATCCCGAAGGCCCCGCTTGTCAGACGGCAGCGGGGCCTTCTTTTATGAAGCTTGCATCACACGACCCGCATACCATCTGTCTTATAGACAAGGTTGGGTCACCGCCCCGCGCCGATCGTCCATAGAGACGCCGCCGGGGCGACAGGGATAGAGGACGAGTTCGCCAGATGGCGCGTGACTATTACGAAGTTCTGGAAGTCGAGCGGACTATCGACGCCGCAGGCCTGAAATCCAGCTATCGCAAACTGGCCATGATCCACCACCCGGACCGCAACGGCGGCTCGGAAGAGTCCATGGCCAAGTTCAAGGAAATCTCCGAAGCCTATACGGTGCTGTCGGACGATCAGAAGCGCGCTGCCTATGACCGGTTCGGTCATGCGGGCGTCAACGGCGGCGCGGCCGGCGGCGGTGCTCAGCAGGGCTTCCACGACGTCAACGACATCTTCTCGCAGGTGTTCGGCGACGCATTCGGCGACGTTTTCGGTGGTCGCGGCGGACGTCAGCAAAACAACGGACCGCGCCGGGGTTCGGACCTGCGCTACGACCTCGAGATCACGCTGGAGCAGGCCTATCAGGGCGCCGAGGTCGAGGTCTCGATCCCCTCGACCCTGACCTGCGACACCTGCGAAGGCACGGGGGCCAAAAAGGGTTCCAAGCCTACCACCTGTTCGACCTGCGCCGGTCAGGGCCGCGTGCGTCAGGCCAACGGTTTCTTCCAGGTCGAGCGCACCTGCCCGAGCTGCGGTGGCGCCGGCCAGAAGATTTCGGCGGCGGACGTCTGCACCACCTGCCACGGTCACGGTCAGGTCCGTAAGACCCGCAACCTGAACCTCAAGGTTCCGGCTGGCGTTGACGACGGCTCGCGCATCCGCCTGTCGGGCGAGGGCGACGCCGGCCAGCGCGGCGGTCCGCGCGGCGACCTGTATGTCTTCCTGTCGGTCCAGCCGCACGAGCTGTTCGAGCGCGACAATCTCGACCTGCTGTGCACCGTTCCCGTGCCAATGACGGTCGCGGCCTTGGGCGGTGAGATCGACGCGCCCTGTCTGGTGTCCACCGCCTGCGACGGCGAGTGCAAGGCGCCTGTGACGGTTCCGGCCGGGGCCCAGACCGGCAAGACCGTCCGTATCAAAGGCAAGGGCATGCCGCACCTGAACGGTCGCCAGCGCGGCGATCTGGTGGTCGAACTGTTCGTCGAGACCCCGACCGACCTGACCGCGCGCCAGAAAGAGCTGATGCAGGAGCTTGCGCTGTCGTTCGGCGAGAGCCAGAATCCGCGCAACACGTCGTTCGCGGGCAAGGCCAAGCGTTTCTGGGCCGATATCCTCGGCGCGGACGAGGCCGAGAAGCCTTCCAGGGAAACCGCCCAATGAGCTTTCAGTGAGCGGCATCTTCCACGCCGGTATCTCCGGCGCCCGTGGCCGGATGGGCCGCGCAGTCGATCAGGTGCTCGATGAGCGCGAGGACGTCATGGTGGCGGTGCGCTTCGACTGGGGCGAGACGCCCGATCTGAGCCTGTGCGACGTGGTCATCGACTTCTCGACCGCCGAAGCCTCGGTGACGCTGGCACAACTGGCGGCGGAGCGCGGCGGACCCGCTCTGGTGATCGGCTCAACGGGCTTCACCCCGGAACAGGACGCCGAGATCATGAAGGCGGCCGAGAAGGTCGCCATCGTCCGCAGCGGCAACTACTCGCTGGGCGTCAACATCCTGATCGGGCTGGTCGAACACGCCGCCCTGCGACTGGACGCGCAGGACTGGGACATCGAGGTCATCGAGGCTCATCACCGGCTCAAGGTCGACGCCCCCTCGGGCACGGCCCTGATGCTGGGCGAGGCTGCTGCCGCAGGTCGTGGGCACGATCTCGATGAGGTCCGCCTGAAGCCTTACGACGGCATCACCGGCGAGCGCGAGCCTGGCAAGATCGGCTTCGCCTCGATCCGGGCCGGCGGGATCATCGGCGAGCATACGGTCTTGTTCGCGTCCAAGGACGAGACCCTGACCCTGTCGCACTCGGCCATCGACCGCAGCCTGTTCGCCAAGGGCGCCGTCGCCGCCGCCGCCTGGGTCCGCACCCGCCGACCGGGCCTCTACGACATGCAGGACGTTCTTGGTTTTAGACAGGCTTAGCCTGTCGAGCCGCTGGCGCGCCGCGCTACGTTCGCGACGCGGTCGCTCACTACTTGAGCGCAAGCTAAGGCAGGAATATCTTCGCGCTCAAGCAGTGAGGCTCCGCGAACCGAACGTAGCGCGTCGCGAAGCGACCCAAGCTTAGTGCGCTCGGGCGCGACCACGGAATGCAGTCCCCGTCAGGATCGTCTTCAGCAGGAAGAAGATCGCGATGACGATGGAATAGCCGAGGAACAGGGCGAAGGCCGTCATCCAGAAAGACCCGGTCATGATGTTCGGCAGCGCGATCGAACCGCCGTCCAGCGCGGGCCGCAGCATCAGGATCAACCGATCGACGATGACGGCGCCCACAGCCGTGCCCCACAGACTGCGCCACGACGGCATCATCATTGCTGCGATCAGGGCGATGACCAGCCCCACCACCTGATTGACGCCATCGAAGCCGCCTTGGGCCAAGGCGAACAAACCACTGAACAGCTCGCCGATCTGATCGAAGAAGTTTTCCATCACGTTCGCTCCTGATGAGGCCAGCTTGGCCGTTAGCTTCAGGGTTAACGCCGGTCGGCGGGATTAGCTCCATCCGGCGATCAGCCGGTTTGAGCGGACATCCCCTGCTCGGTTCGCTACACAGCGCGCCATGCGGAAGACGGCGTCAATGGCATGAGCGGACAGGCAGGCGCGAACACCGATCAGATCGCTTCGGGTATTGCGCTGCGGATTGCCTCGGCGGGCTGTTTCTCGATCATGTCTGCGCTGTTGAAGGTGGCGTCGACCCACGGCGTCGTCGCGACCGAGATGCTGTTCTATCGCGCCCTGTTCGGTCTGCCGGTCGTCGTCCTGTGGGTCATGACATCGCAGGGCGGGTTTAAGGCCTTGAGGACGGAGCGGCCCTGGGCCCACGTCCGCCGAAGCGTCTTGGGCATCTCGGGCATCCTCTGCATCTTTCAGGCCCTGACCATGCTGCCGCTGGCGGACGCCACGACGCTGGGGTTCACGGCACCCATCTTCGCCACCCTCCTGTCGGCCGTGCTTCTGCACGAGACGGTCGGCAAGCACCGGTGGATCGCAGTCCTCATCGGCTTTGCGGGCGTGGCCGTGGTGATGCGGCCGGGTTCGGAGCCGGGCTCGGCCCATTCCCTGCCGCTGCTGGGCCTAGCGATCGGTCTCATGGGTGCGGTGCTGCAAGCCGGGGTCAACGTCACCCTCCGCCAACTCAAGGACACCGAGCATGTCGCGGCCATCGTCTTCTGGTTCTTCGTCGCCTCGCTCGTGGTCGGAGGCCTCGTGCTCCCTGTCTTCGGCCACTGGCACGGCTGGACGACGCTGGCCTTGCTGGCCGGTGGAGGCGTGGCGGGCGGTCTGGCGCAGTTGACCGTGACCGCCTCACTGCGCGCCGCCCCGGTCGCGGTGGTGGCGCCGTTCGACTATCTGCAGATCGTCGGCGCGGTCGTCTTCGGCTGGTGGCTGCTGGCCAGTCCGCCAAGCCTGAACACCCTCGCCGGCGCCGCCCTCATCGCCTCCAGCGGCCTCTACACCGTCTGGCGCGAGCACCGGCGTCACCGCGACCGCCTGATGCAGCCGAGCACGCCGCCGGTCTGAAACTACCGCCCCGTAGAGCCGAAGCCGCCTTCGCCGCGCGCGGTTTCGTCGAGGCCGTCGACCTCTGCGATCACGGCCTGTGCGTGGGCCGCGATGACCATCTGGGCGATGCGTTCGCCGCGCTGGATCACGAAAGGCTCGGCGCCGTGGTTGATCAGGATGACCCCGACCTCGCCGCGATAGTCGCTGTCGATCGTGCCGGGCGAGTTGAGGCAGGTGACGCCATGTTTGAGCGCCAGACCTGAGCGCGGCCGGACTTGCGCCTCCCAGCCCTGCTCCAGCGCGATCTTCAGCCCTGTCGGGACCAGAGCTCGAGCGCCCGGTGCGAGCGTCATCGGAGCGGCGGCCGGCAAGGCGGCGCGCAGGTCCATGCCTGCGGATCCGGTTGTCTCGTAGGCCGGCAGCGCCAGTCCCTCGGAGTGGGGCAGGCGCTGGATACGCAGAGTGGTCATTCAGGCTTTCCGCCAATGTCAGGAAGGGTCTCGAAATGATCGGCGATGCGGGCGGCGAGGGCTCGGGCGATGGCCGTCTTGGGTTGGCGGGGCCAGGTCTCGGTTGCCTCGCGGGTGACCAGCAACACCGCATTGCCGTCCGAGCCGAAGACGTCGTCTGAGACGTCATTGCCGACGATCCAGTCGCAGCCCTTGCGCGATAGCTTGGTCCGCGCGTTGGCCTCGAGGTCTGTGGTCTCGGCGGCGAAACCGATCACCAGCGTTGGCCGCAGCGGACCGGGGGAGGCGATCCCCGCAAGGATGTCCGGGTTCTCGATCAAGGCCAGCGTCGGCGGTCCGCCGGGACCCTTCTTGATTTTGCCGCCGGCGATGGTGTCGACACGCCAGTCAGCGACGGCGGCCGACAGCACGGCGATGTCCGCAGGCAACGCGGCCTCGGTCGCGGCCTTCATGTCCAGCGCACTCTCGACATCGATGCGGGTCACGCCGACGGGCGCGGGAAGACCGGTCGGGCCGGACACCAGCGTCACCTCGGCGCCGAGGGCCGCGAGGGATGCGGCGATAGCGTAGCCCTGCTTGCCGCTGGAGCGGTTGGTCAAGCCGCGCACAGGGTCGATGGCCTCGAAGGTCGGGCCTGCCGTCACGATGGCCTTGCGGCCCAGCAGCGGGCGTCCATCGGGACCGGCCAGCAGCTCGATGATCGTTTGGAGGATGATTGCAGGTTCGGCCATCCGACCGGGGCCGAACTCGCCACAGGCCATCTCGCCGTCGTCTGGGCCGACGACCGCCATGCCGTGGAAACCGTCGAAGCCCTTGAGCCGTGCGACATTGGCCTGAACGGCCGGATGCAGCCACATGCGCACGTTCATGGCGGGCGCCAGCAGGGTCTTCTTGTCTGTGGCGATCAGTGTGGTCGAGGCGAGGTCGTCGGCCAATCCGTTGGCTGCCTTGGCGATCAATCCGGCGGTTGCTGGCGCGACCACGATCAGGTCAGCCCAGCGCGACAGCTCGATATGGCCCATCGATGTCTCGTCGTCGGGCATGAACAGGGTCTGGCGCACCGGGTGGCCGGTCAGGGCTGCCAGCGACAGGGGCGTTACGAACTCGGCGCCGGCCTGCGTCAGCACGGCCTTGACCTCGCCCCCGGCTTTTCGGATCAGCCGCACCAGTTCGAGCGCCTTGTAGGCCGCGATGCCGCCGCCGACGATCAGCAGGATCTTGCGGGACTGGAGAGCGCCGTTGGTCATGGCCTGTCTCTAGCGTCGCAGGCGCGGCACGTCGAGACGATGCCCGCTTAAGAAAAGAACATTGCAGGAACGTTCAACCTATGCGTAACTGCGTTCACTGAGTTCGATGGAGGGTTGGATGAGCGGTCTGGTTAAGAAGACGGGCGTCGCATTGGTTCTTATCTCGGCGGCGCTGACGATGTCGGGGTGCGACAACGGGCCCTCTGCGGTGCAGACACGAGATCGGGCGGACGGAGCCGGGGCGGTTTTGACAGCAGCGGCGCTCGGTGGCCCGGCGGAAGCGGCCTCGAACAATGCCGGCGCCCCAGCTGAGAAACTTGTCGTCACCGCCAACCGGCGAGAGACGGCGAGCGTCAAGATCGCCCGATTGTACGAGCGCAACGGCGCCGCTTTCGGTGCGCGCTCGGCGGAAGACTATGCGGCGCGGATGAAGGGGTTCCTCGATAATCCGCCGGCGGGCGTGGACACGGTCAAACGGCCCAACGGCGATACCCTCTATTATCAGGCGTCCACCAACACCTTCGCGGTCGTGTCGCGCGACGGCACGCCGCGAACGATGTTCAAACCGGATGACGGCCCTACATACTGGGCGCAACAGAAAGAGGGCGCCCCAAGCTTCGGGAAGCGCACAAGCCAGCCGACACAGTGATAGACCCTCGTCCTTACGCGGACGGGGTCAGGGGTTCGCATTGCGACGGCGGCGCTTAAAATCCGGCAGGTTCGATGCGGGTCGCACACACGGACCCGACGGGGCGCCGTTGTGATCCGCCTCAGGCCGGAGCCTTGGCCTCGTCTTCCGGGCGATCCGTCATTTCGCGGATCAGGTCGAGCGCCAGCTTCTGCTGCCGGGTCGACAGCTGTGGGGCCAGACGAGAGATCTCGATCGAATAGCGGGTCGACGGAAAGTCGTGATCGAAGGCGGCGACGCCGTCCTCGGCCATGCCGGGTTGTCCCTGGGCGAGGCCCTGGAAAAAGTAGCCGATCTCGACCTTGAAGAACCGCGCGATGTCCCAAAGCTTGGAGGCCGAGATGCGGTTGGCGCCCTTCTCGTATTTCTGGATTTGCTGGAACGTCAGCCCGAGAGCCCGGCCTAGATCGCTCTGATTATATCCGAGGCTGATACGTTTTTCGCAAACGCGTCTGCCTACGTGACGGTCGACAGGATGGGGTCCGTCTTCGCCTGCGCCTCTAGCCATATTTCTCTCGCCGTCTGCGCGTACTCACGCGATCCTGCTGATGCGCCGCGTTTCAGCGGCTGTCATCCAATAATACACATACCGCGACGCTTCGGGTTCTGTTGCAACCGTTAGACACCAGTTTCTGCTGATTTCGCAGACAAAAGAACCAAATTCAAGCGAACACGGGTCAGGTACGTTTCGTACCAGACCAGAGATGCAGGGTTTGCGGCTAGGCGCGCGTTTTTAGTCCACCGGTATCAGGCATTCTTCGCGGCCTCTACCGGACGACGAAGACGCGACCATGAAGCTCCAAGGGCAAGGGTCCCCAGTACGGCCAGCCAGAAAGGCAGGTCGCCCCATCGTCCGTAAAAGGTCGCCGGTGCCGGGCGAGGGAGCAAGGCGTCTATGACTCCGCTCTCACCCGGATCCAACCGCTTGCCCGGCACCAGACGGCCCCATGGATCGATCATCGCCGACACTCCGGTCGGGGTCGCCCGCACGACCGGCAGACCCGTCTCGATGGCGCGATAGCTGGCGAGGTTCAGGTGTTGCAGCGGCCCTGACGTTCGCCCGAACCAGGCATCATTCGAGACATTGACGATCCACGCGGGCCGGTGGGTTCCTGCTTGGGTAAACCCGGGATAGAGGCTTTCATAGCAAATCAGCGGCTGCACTCTCGGCGCATTGGGCAGGTCGATCGGTGAGGGCTTGGGGCCCGCGCTGAAGTCGGACGGCATGTGAACAAGGCTGCGGATGCCCAGTGATCCCATCAGATTTCCTAGCGGCAGGTACTCTCCGAACGGCACCAGCCGGAACTTGTCGTAGACAGCGGTGATCCTCAGGCCCGCGACGTCGCCCTCGTCATGCAGCGCGAACAGGCTGTTGAAGTAGCGGTCGGGCGCTCCGGGAGACACTCCAGGCTCGCCCCGCGCGAGACCCATCAGCAGGGTTTGGCCCGGCTTTAGGGCGCCTGCAATGGCGCCGGCGTCAGGCGAACCCGGGCCGAATACGTCGTTGGCGCTGGCAGGCAGTGCGCCCTCGGGCCAGACCACGACGTCGGGAAGCGCAGCGCCGAGCTTGGCCGTCAGGTTGACGTAGCGGTCGACGATCCCCTGATAGGCCTCGGGCGTCCACTTGGATTCCTGCGCCACGTCCGCCTGAACGATACGAACGAGGGTGTCGGTAAACTCGACCTTGGCGCCGTTCAATCGGACTAAGCCGCCGATGACGAGGGCAAGCAGCGCGACGGCGCCGAGCAAGGCGGCGGCTACGCGTTGCTCGCGCGCCCCCGGTCCCACCAGCGGTGCGAAGGCCGAGACTGCGGCGACTGTGACGAAGCCCAGCCCGTAGACGCCCACGACGGACGCGAACTGCGACCCGGCAGATCCAGCGGCCCAACTGGCCCCGGCGGGGTTCCACGGAAAGCCCGTCAGGACATGGCCGCGTAGCCATTCAAGCAGGGCGAACAGGGCGGCGAAGACGAGAACCCGGACGACTCCGGCGGGTGCGAACCGGCGATAGAGGGCGAGCGCGACGCCCCAGAATAGCCCTAGCCCGGCAGGCAGAAGACTGGCTGCGAACGGCGCCATCCAGGCCTGCGACGGATCGACCATAAAGGCCTCCGCCACCCACCAGCAGGAAATGAAGAAATAGGCGAATCCGCCGAGCCAGCCCATCCAGAAGGCGCCGCGCACCTTCTCCGACCGCTCGGCCAGCAGCATCAGCAGGGGATAGCCGAGCAGGCCCGGCAGGACACCGAACGGGGGATGGGCGATGGCTGCGCCGACGCCTGCCAGCAGCGCCAACCCGATACGGCCGAACCTCAGCACCAGCCGACGACGGCTGTCGCTCCCCGCAGCGAGCGCATGGACGGTGGAGTCGGCGAGGGGTTCAGAAGTCATGGAGTTCGGAGATCATGCGGCCCGGAGATCGGGACGTTCAGCGGTCGTCAGGCAGGATATCTGGGTCGGCGACGCCCAGGCTGGCAAGAAGGGTGCGTTCTTCCGCCTCCATCGCCTCGGCCTCGGCGTCGTCCTCATGGTCGCGCCCAAGTACGTGCAGAACGCCATGGATGACCAGATGAGTCAGATGGTTGGTCAGTGACTTGCCCTGCGCAGCCGCCTCGTCACGACAG
>DASVTM010000312.1:0-7159 GCA_036387575.1 Brevundimonas sp. | reverse complement strand
CCTGTCTTCGTTTATCGGAACCGGCACCTATGTGCCCTCGGCCACTAATCTCCCGACCCAGGCTGCAGTGAACGGCGTGTTCGCGGGCTATGGCGTCGCGCCGGGCACGGTCCTGAATTCAAGAAGCCTCGGCTTCAACGACAGCGGGACGCTGTTCAGCCAGGTCGGCGCGGTCAACTACAACGGACCGACGACGGGTTTCTGGAGCACCTTCGGCGGCACGGTTCGGCAGCCTGTGACGATGCAAGAGTATCTGGTCCAACCCATGGAGCGGCGGAATTTCTTCGGAAAATTCGAGTACGATATTACCGACAACATCTCCGCCTATGCTCAGGTGCTCCATGTCACCTCGGAGGTGACAGGTCAGGTGGGGTGGACACCGACGGTGTTCGTGATCCCGTCGATGCCGGTGACGAATCCGTTCATTCCCGCCGGCCTGCGAACCATCCTCGCCTCCCGCCCCAACCCCTTGGCCGACTTCACCCTGAACGATCGTTTCGTCGGCTTTGAAGACCGCAAGTTCCGGTCGGACTCGAAGACAGACCAGTACATCGTCGGGCTGAAAGGCAACCTGCCGATTCAGGACTGGACCTTTGACATCTACGGCCTGCACGACTCGGTCGATATCGTGGAGACCCAGGACAAGGCCTTGTTGCTCAGCAAGATGCAGACCCTGTTCTATGCGCCCGATGGCGGCAGGTCGATCTGCGCCGGAGGCTTCAACCCGTTCGGCCTGGCCAACGGCACGGCGGTATCCACCGCATGTCGCAACTTCATCGAGACCGAGACTCACGACACCACGGAGACCGAGCAGGACATTGTGGAAGGCACCATCAGCGGCCGGATGTTCGCCTTGCCGGCCGGCGACGCCCGCTTCTCCCTGACGGGGACCTACCGCAGCAGCAGCTTCGAGTTCGATCCTGATAACGCTCGTGAGAACAACGACATCATCGGCACTCTGACCACCGCGCCTTCTCAGGGCTCGATCAGCGTGCGCGAAGCGGCGGTCGAGTTCCTGGTGCCGATCCTGGCGGATATGCCCTTCGCCAAGAGCCTGGATCTATCGCTGGGCTATCGGTATTCCGACTATGACGTCACCGGCGCGTTGAGCACCTACAAGATCGACGGCATCTGGAAGCCCATCGAAACTCTGTCGTTCCGAGGCGGCTTTGAGCGCGCGATCCGCGCTCCAAACATCGGTGAACTGTACTCTAGCGCCCTGTCCGCCCAGGTGCAGATCGGTACGCCTCCAGGCGGAGGCGATCCGTGCGACATCCGCTCCAGCGCGCGAACGACCGGCGGGGCAGCCGTCCGCGCGCTGTGCGTCGCCACTGGTGTTCCGGCAGCGATCGTCGATTCGTATCAGTACACGACGGTGGCCATCGGATCAGTCGCCAGCGGCAGCACCTCGCTGACACCGGAAGAAGCAGATACCCTAACGGTCGGCGCCGTTTGGCGGCCTGCCGTCAGCAATCCCTGGCTTGAGGGTTTGTCGCTCTCCGTCGACTATTACGACATCGAAATTACGAACGTGATCTCCCAGGTCTCGGGCGTTACCACGATGAACAAATGCTATAATCTCGATGGCACGAACCCGACCTATTCGGCCACGAACCTTTACTGCCAACTGATCACCCGCGACGGCACCGGCGGCATCTCGACTGTTGCGACCCCCTATCTCAACCTGGGAGGTCTCAAGACAAGCGGCTTCGATATTCAGGCCGATCTGCGTTGGAACCTGGCTGACATCGGCCTTGGAGCCAACGCGGGGGAACTGCGCATCAATGCAGTGGCGAACTTCACCAACACCTACCAGGTGCAGTTGCTGCCCAATACGCCCTGGACGGAATACGCGGGAACGATCGACGGCACTCAGGCCGCGACGACGCCTCCTGTCGGTCTGCCGCTTCCCGACTGGAAAACGTTCGTCAACGTGACCTACAGCAACGGACCGGCCGAGATTGGTTTCCGCTGGCGTCACCTGCCGGAAATGAATGATGTGACCTCGGTCACCCGCCCTGCCAGCCCGGCGGCAGGCGTTCCCGCCTATGATGTTGTCGACCTCAACCTCGGTTGGAAGTTGAGCGAAACACTCGCGCTTCGCGGCGGTGTCACCAACCTGTTCGACGAGGATCCGCCCATCGTCGGCGGTACTCTCGGTCAAACGCAGCCGGGCACCTACGACATAATCGGCCGATCCTATTACGTATCGCTGTCAGCTCGATTCTAGCGGAGCCGTCTCGACAACGCAGTGACCCTGGGCCGCCCTCACGGGCGGCCCTTTTCCCGGCCGCTGCAACGTGCCTGAATGCCGGTCAACACGCCGAGCGGCGCTGCGGGGTCCAACCCACAGGCGGTACCAACGTCCGTGTTGTCCACGCCCCGGTAAAGCCAGGGCGAAGGCGCCTGACGCTAAACAAGCGCGCGGCCTGCCTCCGCCCCAAGCCCCTCAGGCATCTCAGAAGCTGTAATCCAACGTCACCATGACGCTACGGGGCGGGGCGTAGAATGCCTGGCTCCACAGCAGGCTGCCATAATAGGCCTCGTCAAACACGTTCTTGGCGTTGAGGGTGGCGCGGACGTGGTCGGTCAGATCGACCGCGGCCAGCAGGTCCACGACCGTGTAGGCGTCCTGGGTCACCGTCGTGCCAAGCTCCTCCGTTGAGACGTCGCTCTGCCAGCGGATAGCGCCGCCCAGCGTAAGATTGGCGTACTGAGGCAGCGTATAGGTAGTGTTCAGCTTCAAGGTCTGGCGCGGCACATACAGGCGCGTATCGGCGCCGGTTCCATCCTCGATCGACAGGTCGGTAAAGCCACCGCCTACGGTCCATTCGGGCGTGATCCGGCCCGAAACTTCGAACTCATAGCCTTCGACGATGGTGTCGACGCCGACGTAATAGTTGTCGAGCGAGCCCGGGATGGAGCCTGCGTACTCTGCAAGACCGTCCTGTTCGGACTTGAACACGGCGGCAGTGGCGTAGAGCCGCTTGTCCAGCCACTCGCTCTTGATCCCGGCCTCGTAGCTGCGGCCCTCGGCGGCCGACAGGCGGATGCGGTTGATATCGCTCTCGGACTGCGGCGCGAACAGGTCAGAATAGCTGGCGTAAAGGGAGACGTTGCGGTTCACGTCATAGACGACGCCAACGTAGGGACTGACCGTGTTCTCTTCGCGGTCCTGCGACACGCCATAGGAATAGCCGGTCGTCTTCACCTCGATGGCGTTGACGCCGACGATGGCGGTCAGGGCGTCGGTGAGGTTCAGGTGGACGGCGCCGTAGACGCGGGTCAGCCGGTCCTCGATCTCTTCGGCCAGATAGGAGTCAGGATAGGCCGGTTCAGCGGGGGCGACGAGGTGCGTGCCCTGATAGGCGGGATAGTCGAAATAGTCGGCGAACGCCTCCCACTTCAGACTGTCATTCGTCGAGGTATTGAAGCCCGCGACTACCTGATGGCGACGTCCGAACAGGCCGAAGTCGCCGTTGGTGACCACGTCGAACATGTTCTGCTTGAGGGAGGAGGGATAGATGCCGCTCATGCCCCCGACACCCAGTCCGGTCGCTGGATCGGGATTGCCGTAGGCGTACAGCAGCTTGGCGTCCTCGGTGGACTCCCGGTGAGTGTAGATGCCCTTGACGGTCCAGCCGCTGTCGAACGCATAGGACAGCTCGCCAAAACCGATGTCTGTGTGCGTATCCCAGTAGGTCCAGGGCGCGCCGGTCGTTTCGGACGGGTCATACTCGATCGGCGTGCCGTTGGAATAGACCAGCGGCAGCGCGCCCCAGTTCACGCCGGTCGCAAGGTTGTCCTGTCGGGAATAGCCTGCCGTCGCATTCAGCCTGGGCGTCACGTCCCAAGTGACGACGCCGTAGTAGACGTTCCGGTTGACCCCATAATAGTTGAGGTACGACTCGCTGTCGGTATTGGCATAGATCAGGCGAGCGCGAACCGTGCCGTCCTCGTTCAGCGGCCCGGAGACATCGGCGGTCAGACGCCTGTTGTTCCACGTGCCGTAACCCGCCGAAGCCGAGGCCTGAAACTCGTCCGTCGGGCGTTTACGGATGTAGTTGATCGTCGCCGAGGGGTTGCCGGTGCCAGTCATGAGGCCGTTCGCGCCGCGCACGGCTTCGACCCGCTCATAGAGCGCGATGTCGAGAGCGCCGGTCTGCAGCCCCCAGTCCAGCGGCTGGCCGACGCCGTCGACCTGAAAGTTCACGATGTCGAAGCCGCGCGAGTTGTAATAGGTCCGGTCCGTCTCGGCGGCCTCGACGTTGATGCCCGGCAAGGTGGCCAGCAACTGGTTCACGTCGGTGAGATTGAACTGCTTGATCTGGGCCGCGCCGACCACGGTGACCGACTGGGGCGTCTCGCGCAGCGACAGATCGAGGCCGGTGGCGCCCGCTGATTCACGGATCACGCGCTTGCCCAGCACCACAACGTCGGTGACACGGCTTTCGTCGCTCTGAGCGCCGTTGCTCTGGGTCCCGTTGCTTTGAGCTTTGGCAGGAGCCGCAGCGACGCCCAGCAAGGCAGCAGAAGCCGTGGCGAGGAGGAGGGATCGACGCATGTGGAATCTCGCAGGATGAGGGGACGTTAGGCCTCAAGCACCAACTTGAGAATGCCTCGCATTATCCTCTAAGTTTTGCCGCGTCAATATGGCCAAGCCCGACTGCGCCAAATGGCGCCGGCTGGATCCTGACGGCCGCTACGAAGCCGGGACCAGCCGGGACACCTTCAGATTGAGCCAACCCGAAACCGAACTCGCCGCCATCAGCAGACCGATCAGCAAAAGCGGCAGGCTGAGTTGCAGCGTCGCTGCCGTGGTCGAGTGATGGACCAGAAAATGACTGATCGGCACAGCGACGGTCGAGGCGCCCAGAACCAGCCGCATCAGGCGCGACATCCCTCTCGCGGACGCAGCGGTGAAACGCATGCTGATCAACGAGGCCATCCCGAGGGCCACCATCTGCCACCAGAACAAGGCCACGGGGTTGATGCCCGTCAGCATGGACACGACGAAGGTGAGGGCGATGGCGGCGGGCGCCCCGTAGACGAGCGCGATCCACAAGCGATGCAGGGCGGGGCGGGGACGCCCCTTTCCTGCTGACTTGATCAGCCAGATGTCCATCCCGGCGGCGATCATCACCGTCAGCCCCAATCCCAGAACGGCATAGATGAGCTTGACCAGGGGACCGCCGAAGTCACCGAAATGCAGGCTGTAAACGCTGGCGGCAACCTGTCGTCCGGCAGGACCGTCCGACAGGTTGTGGCTGCCCACGAGAACGCCGTCCGCGTTGAACCGCCAGGTCTCGCCGTAGACCAGCCTTTGCTGAGGCTTGGTCGTGATCTCGATTGATTCCGCCGGCGTCCCGACCTGATGGATGGCGATAAGGCTGATGGGCTGATCCGGTTGGGCCGCACGGATATGGCGGATCGCAGTCAGTATCGCTGGATCGCCCTGAAGGGGGTGACCGCCGGTGGCTGCGTCTATTTCAGCCTGAGACCCGAAGATCGGCTCGTAGGCCTTTAGCCCATCGCCATCAAACGCCAGTACTCCCAAGGCCAGGGCCACGAGTTGCGCCAGACCAATCATCGTTCCGGTCAGAGTGATGGCCACAGCAAATGGCAGGGTCCAGACACCCAGCCGGTTGTGCACGTCCACCCGCCCCAACTGACCCTGTTTGCGGGTCCTGAGGGAAAAGGCGTCGCGGAACATCTTCGGATGCGACAGAGCCCCGCCAATCAGCAGCGCCATCATCCCCACGCCAAAGGCGCAGACGATGATCATGCCGAAGCTCTCGGGCAGGTGCAGGTAGTAGTGCAGCTCCGTCAGGAAATGGGTCAGGTCGTGACTGGCGTCGCCGGCGTATAGGCCCGCGTCGTCATACGCGCGCGCTTCATGCCCATAGCCAGCGATCAGGCGCGGCATGCTCTGGGTCGGCATTCCCACGTAGAGATCGGTATCGATCGGCCCTCTGTGGGCGTCGGCCAGCATGAAACGTCGGCCATCGGCGACGGCCAGAGCAGCCGCCTCGGGCGTGACGACCGTGAACTCCGGCAGGTTGGGCCGCTCCCAGCGCTCGAATTCGACGTAGTAAACCCCAACCCAGCCGGTCAGGCAGATCAGGTAGAGTATGCCCGCCAGAGCGAGACCCAGAATCTTGTGACCGTCCAGCATGCGCCGGACGAACCCGGGTGAAGCCTTGGGCCAGAGCGTACGCGCCATTCTAAAGCCCCAGAGCGACGGGAATGGCGGCCGCCACTCCGACCAGAACAATCAAAGCCAGCGCGCGCCACGGCCGGAGGGCGCTGAGGCCCCAGACCTGAAGCGCAGCGAAGGCGGCGAGAAAAACCACGACCGCGCAGATGAACCGGTTCGCCTCATGCCCTGCCACGTGGGTCCAGACGAGCAGACCCACGGTCATGCCCACGACGGGCGCCGCCACCACAGCTGACAGCGTCCGGGCCGCCGCTGAAGGCCAGGAGATCCGCACCGCGGTTTCGGACGTCGCTCGCCGGGCGTCCGGGAACCGCGCCAGCGCTCTGAGATCAGCGCCCTTCAACACGAAAGCCAGCGCGATCAGCATCATGAGCCCGACGGCGAACGGCACACCCACATCAGGCTTTGAGGCGGCGCCCCACAGAACCATCGACGCCGCGATCCCGGCCCAGGCCGCGGCCAGAACGCCGGGATGCTGAAGGTCGCCGCGCCATTTCAGATACAGCAACGTAATGGAGCCGGCGCCGATGATCGACCCGGGGAGGGCAAGAAGGGACGAGAGCATGGGCGCCTCTTACCCCAATTCAGCGCTCCAACAAGGAAAATGCGATGCATTCGCAATTGTGATCATCATCCGCTCCCATTGGTCGAGCGACTTGAAGGACGGTTGGTGGCTGCGTCTCTGGCGCCGTCAGCGATGTACGGGCGCCGGCGGAATAGGCGGCGAGACGAGGTGTTCCGTATTGACGAGGTGTTCCGTATTCTTGTGGTGATGACGGCCCCGGTGACCGCGAGGCGCTGTGCGACTACCCTGAAAAGCACGGCTATGAGACCCGCATCCGGCGGAAATCGCCGGGCCCTGCGGCCGTGATCGGAGTGTCCGGTCGGACGATAGAGAGACGCGACTCACGTTCCGCATGCCGTCTGCGCGCTCATCCGCCT
>DASVTM010000311.1:0-1740 GCA_036387575.1 Brevundimonas sp. | reverse complement strand
GCCTCGGGCCAGGCGCGATGCAGCGACCATGCGCCCGAGATCGGCGTCACGACGTCGAAGCGGCCTTGCGCGATCCAGCACGGGATGTGGCGGATACGGCTTATGTTCTCGAGCAGCCAGTTCTCCGACGGGAAGAAGCCGCCGTTGACGAAATACCAGCATTCGATGCGGGCGAAGGCCACCGCGAAATCGGGCTCGGCGAACTTGTCCGGCTTGGCGGCCGGACCTTCGACGCTGACGGTTTCGCCTTCCCAGCTCGACCAGGCGATGGCGCAGCGCTCGCGCTCGGCCTTGTCGTCACCGGTGAGGCGTTTGTAGTAGGCAGCCATCAGGTCGCCGCGCTCGGCCTCGGGGATGGGGGCCACGAACCGTTCCCAGGCGTCCGGGAAGATCATCGAGGCGCCGTCCTGGTAGAACCATTGCAGCTCCTTCTTCGTCAGCAGGAAGATGCCGCGCAGGATCAGGCTGTCGACCCGCTCGGGGTGGGTGATGGCGTAGGCCAGCGACAGGGTCGAACCCCATGAGCCGCCGAACACCGCCCATTTGTCGATGCCGCATTGCTCGCGCAGGCGCTCGATATCCTCGATCAGGGTCCAGGTGGTGTTGTCCTCGAGCGAGGCGTTGGGGCGCGACTTGCCGCAGCCGCGCTGGTCGAACAGGACGATGCGGTATTTGGCCGGATCGAAATAGCGGCGCATGCCCGGATTGACCGCCCCGCCGGGGCCGCCATGCAGGACGATGACGGGCTTACCCTGCGGGTTGCCGCACTCTTCGTAATAGATTTCGTGCTCGGAGCCGGTGCTCATCCATCCGGAGGCGAAAGGCTCGATCTCGGGGTACAGGTCGCGGCGTGAAGCTTCGGATGCGGTGAAGGCCATCGGGGGAGAAGAGCTTTCAGACTGGCCGTTCAGGCGTTTGTGGACGGGTTCCGCAATGCGGCAAAGGCGAGCAAAAGCCAACCCGCAATCATCAGAACCCCGCCGATCGGCGCGACGGCTCCCATGGCGGGCATGCTCAACAGACCGATGAAGGCGAGGGACAGGCAGAAGATCAGACCGCCGGTCGCCGCCAGCCAGCCGGCGATGCCCGCCAGACGATTGGGCCACATCGCGAGTGCGACGGCGAGGACTGCGTGGACTAACTGATAGTGGGTGCCGGTCGTCAGCAGGGTCTTGACCGCCGGTCCGGCGCCGTGCGCCGCGAAGGCACCGATCATGACCGCCATGGCTCCGTTCAAGGCGGCGTAGACGACGAGGTTGCGATTCAGAATCATCCACAGACGCTACCCCACGGACGGCTCGTCGTCTGCTATCGGGACGCATGAATTCCGCAGCCGAGTCGTCCCCGCAATCTTCAGGCGCCGACCGGTGGCGCCTGGCGCTCCAGTATGTGCTGCTGTTCGGCGCCAACGGCGTCAGCCTGCCGTTCGCGGGGCTGTGGTTCCATGCCCATGGACTGGACGGAGCCGAGATCGGCGCCCTGTTCGCCGCGCCTATGCTGGGACGGCTGGTTACCGGGCCGGCCATCGCTATCTGGGCAGACGGGTTCGTCTATCGGCGCACGGCCATCGCTATTCTGGCGCTGGCCTCGGCGGCGGCCTATGCGGCGACTGGGCTGGTCGAAGGCTTCTGGCTGTGGGCCCCGCTGTGGTTCATCGCGGCGACGGCGTTCGGGGCGATCATCCCGCTCAGCGACGTGATGACCCTGAGGCTGGCGCGGCGTGAGGGTTTCTCATTCTCG
>DASVTM010000310.1:0-11374 GCA_036387575.1 Brevundimonas sp. | reverse complement strand
ACGTCATCCCGAACAGTTCGTCGCGAGGCCATGTTCGAGACAGGTCATAGACCGCGACCGCAACATCCATGGCGCGTTGCCAGACGAGCAGATCGCGATAGCTGCGGACATCAGAAGTCATTTGCGTCCTCGATCGAGGTGAATACGCTACTGCCTGCTGCCTGCTGCCTGCTGCCTGCTGCCTGCTGCCTGCTGCCTGCTGCCTAAGCAGCGCCCGCCATGAAATCATACACATCCGCCGGACGGGTGACCGTGATGGCGATCCGGTCTTCGCGGATCTCGATTTCGCCGCGCGCTACGGGGTGGTTGTTGGCCAGAATCCAGACCTCGTCATGTTCCGAGGCGTCGAGCGGGATCACCGCGCCACGACCCATCTTGAGAAGTTGCGACATCGGCAGGACCGAGCGGCCAAGCACTACGGAAATCTCGACATCGACTAGATCGATCTGGCTCAAGGGGTACTCTTCAAATCCCGGGACGCCCTGACAGATGTCTGCCTGGGTCTTGCGCGGACGCACCGGCGGACACATTGAGTCCATCATGCTTGCCGACCCGTTAAGTCCCGCTCAATCGTCCACGGAATCGGTGGTTTTCCGATCCGACGGGCCGCCCGTGGAATGGGCGGTGTCCTCCGGCTATGTCGACTACGAGCCGGCGGTAGCGGCGATGGAGGCGCGTGTCGCCGCGATTGTGGCGGGCGAGGCGCCGGAGATCGTGTGGCTGCTTGAACATCCGCCACTCTATACGGCCGGGGTGTCGTCGAAGGACGCGGACCTGCTGGATGCCGGGCGGTTCCCGGTTCACCGGACGGGGCGGGGCGGGCAGTTCACCTATCATGGGCCCGGCCAGAGGGTCGCCTATGTGATGCTGGATCTGAACCGGCGCGGGCGCGACGTGCGGGCGCTGGTGCGGGGACTGGAGCAGTGGGTCATCGGCGGCCTGGCCGAGTTCGGCGTCGAGGCGGATGTGCGCGAGGGCCGCGTCGGCGTCTGGGTCGAACGAAAAGGCGCAGGCTGGAGCCGCGAGGACAAGATCGCCGCCATCGGGGTCAAGGTGCGCCGCTGGGTGACCTTCCACGGCATCAGCCTGAACGTCGAACCCGACCTCGACCATTTCGGCGGCATCGTCCCGTGCGGTATATCGGACCACGGCGTCACTAGTCTGGTCGACCTTGGCGTTCCTGCAACGATGGACGAGGCCGACGCCGCGTTGAAAACCAGTTTTCAGCGCGTGTTCGGACCGGTGACGACGGCTTCACCGCCAGAGGTCTGACCCGAAGGGGTTGAGCACTCCGTCCGACGGCCTCAATCGCGCGAAGAAATTGCGGCCTGAACCGCGGAAACCGGGCATTCCTGCCTATCGTGGCGCATGAGGTCGCGGCAGGGGTGTTCGGGCTTGGCAAGGCGGGCGTGGATCGGCTTTAACACCGGCAACGCGTCGTTAACTTCCCGGAGATCTGCCTTGATCCATCGTCTGATCGCAGCCTCGGCTGCCACCCTCGCCCTCATCGCTGCATCCGGATCGGCCCAGGCCCAGGATTTCCGCGAACTGGCCCGTCAGGATCTGCAAGCGGCGCACGACCAGTTGCGCGCCAACCATCCCGCCGCTGTCGTCGGCGGGGCGGCCAGCCAGACCTTCAACGGCTGGATCGACGCGGGTCTCGCCACCGCTCTGGGCAAGGCCGGACAGGTCAACAGCGGTGACAGCCACGCCTATCTGATGCGCTACTACGCCAACGGTTTCCGGGACTCGAACATCTCGATGACGCCCAGCTTCGAGGGCGCGGGACCGTTCTTCGGCATCAGCTGGCCCGGATTCACGACCGGCTGGCGCAACGGCAAATATGTGGTGACATACATCAAGCCCGGCGTGCGCGGCACGCCGCCGTTGGGCGCGACGCTGGTCGACTGCGTGGGCAAGACAGCCGAGGACATGGCCAAGGACAAGCTCGAAGGCTGGGAAGGCGACATCTCTTCGGAAGCCGGCCGCGTCACCACCGCGCCTTATCTGCTGTGGAACCGCAATAACCCCTTCGCCAGCGGCGTGCCGTCGGTCTGCAACTTTCAGGTCGGACGTGGCCGCCCGCGTGAGTTCCGCCTGACCCCGCAGCCCGCCAACGTCGCCGATCTCGAAGCCGCTTACCGCGCGACAGTGTATGTACCGGGCGCGACGCCACTCTCGATCGAACAGGTCAACGGCCGCCCGTGGATCAACGTCCACTCGTTCGCCGACACCGCCGGCTGGGACGCCTTCAACGCCCAGGTGCTGGCGCAACAGGCCAGCTTCGCCAACGGCTTCGTGCTCGACCTGCGCGGCGCCCGTGGCCAGTCCTACACCTCGACGGCGCGTGGCTATGGCCTTGCCAACCGGATCTGGACGCCCGAGTTCACTGTCAGCCGCCAACCGGCCGCCGGTGAGATCACCTACCGCGCCACCGCCGGAAACCGGCAGTGGTACGCCGACACGCTGGGCCGCATGCAGGCCGATCCACGCTTCGTGCAGGAAAGCGCCCCCGTGATCGAGGAAACGCAGGCGATCGTCGCAGCCTTCGACGCAGCCATCGCTTCGGGCCAGCAGAGTTTCACCCTCGCCGGTCGCGCCGCTACGCCTGATACGGGCGCCGCCAACCCGATCAAGGGCCCGGTCCTCGTGCTGGTCGACGCCGGTTGCGCCGGCGGTTGCCTCGATACGCTCGACCTGCTGAGCCGCCTGCCGAACGTCCGGATCGCCGGTTCGACCACGGCCACCGACTCGATCTTCATCGAGCCGACCATGACTCGCCTGCCGTCCAACTATTCGGACCTCAGCTACGGTCACAAGGCCTGGACCTCACGCCAGCGCGCCAACAACACCGCCTTCGTTCCGGCTGCGGGTCTGGTCTATGCGGGCAACCCCACCGACGAAGCCGCCGTGCGGACGTGGGTCGGGACGTTGATGCAGTAAGCGGAAGGGCGCTAACGGTCGCGACGCGGTCGCTCGCTGCTTGAGCGCAGAAGTTCCAGTAAGAGTGCGCGTTCACCTCCCTGTCGCCGAAGGGCGACGGGGAGGACAGATCGCGGAGCGATCAGTAGGGGGCGACACGGTGCTGGCCGGTCGCCCCCTTTTCTTGCGGTGTCGCCCTCACCTGATCGCCGCAAGCGCCTCGATCTGTTCTCTCCATTCGCCTTCGCAAATGGAGAGGTGAAGACTGGAACCGAGGCCTTTCGATCCCCATTTGAAATTCATGACCGATACATCGACCGTTCCGCAGCCCGTCCGTTCTTCATCCGGCTACGACCTGACACCGCCAAGCGAAGGCCAGCGGGTCGCTCTGGAAGCGGGTCTGAACGCCGAGGAGAAGCGCGTGCTTCTGTCTCACGGCACCGAGGCCCCGTTCTGCGGAGTGCTGTTGGGCGAGAAACGTCCAGGCGTGTTCTGCTGCCGCGAATGCGGCCTGCCGCTGTTCAAGGCCACCACCAAGTTCGAGAGCGGCACGGGCTGGCCCAGCTTCACCCAGCCCGTAGACGAGGACCACGTCACGGCCATCGTCGATCGCTCATACGGCATGAGCCGGACAGAGACGACCTGCGCGCGCTGCGGCAGCCATCAGGGCCACGTCTTCCCTGATGGCCCCCCTCCGACCGGTCTGCGCTACTGCATCAACTCAGTGGCGCTGGAATTCGTGCCTGAAGGCAGCCCGCTGCCCGATCCGTTGATGCGCGGAGACGGTATCGCCTGACCTTGGCCGCAATGTCGGCTAGACTGCCCCTGTACCCGGAGTTGACCGCATGCTGATCGCTCTTCTTGCCATGACCGCCCTGACGGTTGCCGACGACCCCCAGGGCGTTGTCACGACCGCTCCGGCAGGACATCAATCCGTAGCGACCGACGCCGTCCTGCCGGCCCCAACCGAGGCGCCTAGCGCGTCCAGCCAGACCATTACGCCTCACGGCCTTACGACAGCCGAGCAGATCGACCGGTGGGTCGGACAACGGGACCCGTCTGCCAAACCGTTCTCGCAGGCAAGCGCCGGCGGGACCGGGCGTTGGGCCGGTGATTCGTGGGGACGGGTCGACGATCGAAAGATGCATGGCGAGGTCAGCGCCGCGATAGGCACCGGCGACTTCTCCGAATATTCGGCGGCGGTATCGATTCCTGTGGGCGAATCCGCGCGCGTTGATCTGGAGTATCGCCAGACCAAGAACGGTTATGGCCAGTACGGCTATCCCGGCGCTTATCCGGGATACGGCCGATACGGCGCCTATGGTTACGGGCGGCCATTCTCTGCTGCGGGCCAGAGCCAGAGTTTCAGCATCGGCTACAGCAGCGACTCCAGCGCGCGCGATCCTTACTACCGCTGACGAGCGCCGCCACGACTGCAACGCTTTCCCGATGTCCGGGGAATAAAAAAGGCCCGATCCGTGAGGATCGGGCCTTTCTGTTCTCGAATGGTGCCGCCGGGGGGAATCGAACCCACGACCTCAGCCTTACCAAGGATGCGCTCTACCACTGAGCTACGGCGGCCTTTTCCGAGGAAGCGGCCGTATAGCCAAACGACCGGCGGGGGGGAAGCCTGAAAAGCGCGCTTGTGCGACGAAAGATTTTCGGGACTTGATGACGAATGACTGAAACGCCGAAGACGCCGGGCGATACGCCCTCTCCAAAAGCACTGCCTCAGCAACGTACGCCTGAGCAGACCGCCAAGTCGGCCCGGCTGGCCAAGGCCCTCCGCGACAATCTGCGCCGCCGAAAGATCGCGCATCCCGCCGCATCGAAGCCGAGCAGCCAGAACCACTGAAGCCGCAGGCCATGCGTTATGGCAACGCAAAGTCATCGCCCGGCGCTTGAGCGGGCCTTTCGCAAGACCCGGCTCGCGCGCTAGATAGCCGGCTCGCCGAACCGCACGTCGCGGACTGGCGCCAGGATCGACATGGACAGTATCGCGGTACAGGGCGGCGCCCAGCTATATGGGGAAATCCCGATCAGCGGCGCCAAGAATTCGGCGATCAAGCTGATGGCGGCCACCATCCTCACGGACCAGCCCGTGCGGCTGACCAACATGCCGCGCCTCGCGGACACGAAATTCCTCGGTCAGTTGCTGCGCCAGTTCGGCGTCGTCGTGACCGAGAGCGATGGTCCTGACGGGCAACAGACACTGTTCGACGCTGGTGATATCACCTCGACCTTCGCGCCCTATGATCTGGTCCGGCAAATGCGAGCGTCGTTCAACGTGCTGGGGCCGCTGTTGGCGCGCACGGGCCACGCCAAGGTCTCGCTGCCGGGCGGTTGCACCATCGGTGCGCGGCCGGTCGACCTGCATATCGACGCCCTGTCCAAGCTGGGCGCGGTCATCGAGCTGGAGGAGGGCTATGTCTCCGCGACTGCGCCCAAGGGTCTGCGCGGCGCGGAGATCGAGTTTCCGTTCGTCTCGGTCGGGGCGACCGAACACACATTGATGGCCGCCGTGCTGGCCCGTGGCACCACGGTGTTGAGGCGCGCTGCCCGGGAGCCTGAGATCGGCGATCTGGCCCGCTGCCTGATCGCGATGGGGGCGAAGATCAAGGGCGTGGACACCGACACCCTGGTCATCACCGGTGTAACCTCGCTGACCGGCACAGACTGGTCCGTGATTCCGGACAGGATCGAAATGGGGTCCTACGCCTGCGCCGTCGCCATGGCCGGTGGCGAGGTTCGGCTGACGAAGGCGCGACCCGAGCTGATCGACTCGTTGACAGAAAAGATGATCGCTGCAGGCGTCGAGGTGACGCCGACGGCGGACGGCGTGCTGATCAAGCGCGACAGGGCGCTGCGGCTCCGGGCCGTGGACGTGGCGACGGAGGTCTATCCGGGCTTCGCCACTGATCTGCAAGCCCAGTTCATGGCCCTGATGACAACGGCAGACGGCGTCTCCACCATCCATGAGAACATCTTCGAGAACCGGTTCATGCACGCGCCCGAGCTGGCGCGACTGGGCGCCGATATCTCGGTTCATGCGGGTGAAGCCAGGGTGACCGGGGTCGAATGGCTGCGTGGCGCACCTGTAATGGCGACCGATCTGCGGGCGTCGGTCAGTCTCGTGATCGCCGGTCTGGCCGCAGAGGGTGAAACCACGATCGGACGCGTCTATCATCTGGATCGCGGGTTCGAACGTCTCGAGGAGAAACTTGGAGCCTGTGGGGCCGAGATTCGCCGGATCCACGGCCCACCCGTAGAAGGACCGGGCGATGAGCACTGACGCCGAACTCAAGGCCCAACTCGAAGAAGCCTTCGGGCAGGCGCCGCCCCCGACGGGAGGGGCGAATGCGCCCTTGCGGTTGTTGGCCGAGGACGCCGAGGATCTCGCGATTATCTCGGCGGCGTTGCAGGACTCGATCCTGCGTCCAGCGGACATCGTATGGGAACGCGGCGCGCGTCGCCTGACCATCGAGTTGAGTCGGTTCTGCTGGGAATGCGGCGGGACGCGTGTCCGGGCCGGAATGCAGTTCGGCGACGTTCACGCGGTCAAGAGCCGGGGCCTTCCCCGCCTGCCGGATGCTCCGCTGGAATTGTTGGCGATCGATTTCGAGGAGGTCGAGGCTCCAGGCGGCAGGATCACCCTGATGTTCGCGGGAGGGGGTGATTTGAGGCTCGAAGTCGAATGCCTTGACGCCGTCGTGGTCGATCTGTCGGATCGCTGGGAGGCGCGTATCGCGCCGACCCATCTTGAAGATGCGGTTCCTTCGGAAAATGCAACATGAGCGAGCACAGGCTTTCCGCCGTCGATCTCGACATGGCCACCCTGCCGCCGGCGACCGCCGAGATCGAGCATGAGCGCCGCGTCGCCATCTTCGACCTGATCGAGAAGAACAGCTTCGAGCCCGAGGGCGCGCCCGGCGGTCCCTACAAACTGAAGCTCTCCTTGCAGGACAACCGGCTGGTGTTCGACATCGCCGGGGAGGGGGCTCACGAGGACTTCACGCGCACCTACGCCCTGTCGCTGACGCCGCTGAAAAGTGTGCTGAAGGACTATCTGATGATCTGCGACAGCTATTACGAGGCTTTGCGGGGCTCCTCGCCCAGCCAGATCGAGGCTGTCGATATGGGCCGTCGCGGTTTGCACAACGAAGGCGCCGAACTGCTCAAGACGCGGTTGGACGGCAAGGTCGCCATCGACCACGAAACCGCGCGGCGGTTGTTCACTCTGGTCTGCGCGCTGTACCGGCGGGGATAGGCGGGCAAGAACCCGTCACCATCCGCACGCGGAGGACGGTGCGGCTCCCGATCGTGACAGCGATGGTGAGGATAACTCGACTAGACAGCCTTTTTGGTGCATTAGCCGCCCCTTCTTACGGCTCGCGCTTTGCCCGGCGCGAGCCTCGATTCGTATTCACGGGGCGTGAGAGGCCGCATGGCTAAGGAAGAACTGCTCGAGTTTCCCGGTGTCGTCAGCGAATTGCTGCCGAACGCGACGTTCCGTGTCCTGCTCGAGGACAATAACCACGAGATCATCGCCCATACCGCCGGCAAGATGCGCAAGAACCGCATCCGCGTGCTGGCCGGCGACAAGGTCCTGGTCGAAATGACGCCCTATGACCTGACCAAGGGCCGCATCACCTACCGCTTCAAGTAAGGCTCGGGTGAACCCCAAGCCTGAACTTGTGCTGGCTTCGGCCAGCCCGCGCCGCATCGAACTGCTGGCGTTGATCGGGATCACGCCCGATCGCATCGATCCTGCCGACATCGACGAAACGCCCCAGCGCGACGAGACACCGTCGCGGCTGGCCGTCCGGCTGGCCACGTCCAAGGCTGCGGTCGTCGCCGAACGGTCTCCGGACTCCGTGGTTCTGGGCGCGGATACCGTGGTCGCGGTCGGGCGGCGGTTGCTGGAAAAGCCCGCTGATGAAGCGGAGGCCGCGAAATTCCTGAAGCTGTTGTCGGGTCGCAATCACCGGGTCTTCACCGGGGTCGCTGTGGCGTTTGGCGGCAAGGTCATCAGCCGGGTGGTCGACACCCGCGTGAGCTTCAAGGTTCTGTCCAAAGCCGAGATCGCCGATTACGTCGCCGGTGGCGACTGGCGCGGCAAGGCGGGCGGATACGGTATTCAGGGACCGGCCGGGGCCTTCGTGGTCAAGATCGCGGGATCCTATCCGGCGGTCATGGGCCTGCCCCTGTTCGAGACGGTCAACCTGCTGTCCGGCGCCGGCTGGCGGAAATAATGCGATGAGCGGGGAGATCGAGGTCTTCCTCGACGAGACGCCCGGCGAGACGCGCGGTCTGATCTCCCGCGACGGCCGCTACACTCATCTGTTTATAGAACGAGACGGCGACGTTGCCGCACTGAAGCTCGGCGCGCGCTCGATCGGGCGAGTGGCGGAAATCGACTCAGGCCTCAAAGGAGCCTTCGTCGAACTCGTCGGAGGGGCGGCCGGCTTCCTTCCGCTCGGCAAATCTCATGATCTGAGACAGGGCCAGAAGATCGAGGTCGAAGTCTCCGCAGAACCCCGGGAAATGAAGGTCGCCGCCCTGCGACGGATCGGCGCGGGGGAGGGTGATCCTCGCCTGGTCAAGGCCGGTCCCAAGGTAGTGGAGACGCTGACCAAGCTGGCGCCCGGTGTGGAAATCCAGACGGGGGTCTTCGCCATCGAAGCCGCTTGGGAAGCCGAAGAGGAGGCGCTGTCCGGCAGTGTCGTGCTGGCGGGCGCGGGTCTCGATCTGGCGATCCAGCGCACCCGGGCGATGGTGACGGTCGATATCGATCACGCGGGCAAGAAGGCGGCGGGCGGGGCAAAGCAGGCGAATCTGCTCGGACTGCACCACGCCGCGCGGCTGATCCGGCTCAACCGCTGGGGCGGACTGGTGGCGTTCGATCTGGTCGGGACGGGACAGGATGGCGACGCCTTGTTGAAGGCCGCACGCGACGCATTCGGCGGCGATCCCGAAGTGGTGTTTGGCCCGCTGAATCGATTCGGCGTGCTGATGCTGTCCTTGCCCTGGAGGCGGAGGCCTCTCGACGAGATACTGAACGGGTCCAAGACAAGTCCGACCTTGGAGAGCCGGGCCATAGCGATCGTGCGACGGCTTCGGCACGCGATGCTGTCGAATACCTCCGCTCCGCGTCTGTTCGCGCAGTGTACTCCGCAAGAGGCTGAAATCGCTGCGCCTCTGGTGGCGAAACTGGGTCCGCGCGCCCACTTGAGATCTGACCCGGCTGCCGTGCCCGGCCGCTGCATTATCGAGGAGAGCTGAACTCATGGCGACCTGCCCGATCTGCAAACGCCATCCGAGCGAGCCGAAATACACGCCGTTCTGCTCGAGCCGTTGCGCCGACGTCGATCTGGGGCGGTGGTTCACGGGCGGCTATGCGATTCCCGTGCGCGACGACGAACCGACGGACGACGGGGATGGTCCCGACCGTAGCCGGCGGGAGGACTGACGCTACTGTGAAACTTCAGCCGACGGAGTGCTGGACACCCCGGATCGGCTCGCTTATAGACCCCGCTCTCGCGATCGGAAGCGTTCGCCTGGGTAGCTCAGTTGGTAGAGCAGCGGATTGAAAATCCGCGTGTCGGTGGTTCGAATCCGCCCCCAGGCACCATCCTCCGTCCGTTTGGCCGAGCGGCGGCTGTTCTACTTCATCATAGCGCGAATATATTTGCCTGGTTCGCCTCCCGGCTGTGGCGCGATGTCCACCGGTTACCGCCCCTGTCGAGTGGCGGCGGCTATCATGTCATTCGAGCATCAGATTATGCCGTCGGGGTATCATCAAAATGTCGCTTTCGCCCGTCGCTTATGGGTTTCGCCCGTTGCTTTCGCTCAACGGGCGAAAAGCGCCAATGCGCTCTTGACGCTCTGATAACGGTTCGCCAAAGACGCTAGACGCCTTTCTTAAGCGTTTGCGAACGAAGGCCTGAGGGACATCGTCCCGGGGGCATTCCAACGCGAAGGTTCCCCCAGGGGCAACCGGATGCGATAGGAGGCGTTCCGCCGTTCGGCCATTGCGGTCAGATGTCGGAACAAAACAAATTCATGGAGGGGCGGTCGCATGATGCGGCCTGTCTCTAGGGTCCACGAGCTCAGACCGAAAAAGCAGGAACTGGCGACACATGCTCGATAGCAAGAAGACGAACATCCTCCTCGCCATGGCCGGCGCCGCTGTCCTTATGGCGAGCAGCCCTGTCCTGGCCCAGGATACCGCAGCGGCTCCTGCCGCGACCGCTCCGGCAGCGGCGGCTCCGGCCGCAGCGCCGACCCCGGCAGCCGCGCCTGCCGACGATGCTGAGACCGGCGCCGAAGCAGCCGGCGGTCACGGCGGCGAGATCACGCCCGTCAGCATGTTCATGGAGGCCACCCCGGTGGTTAAGGTCGTCATGGTGGGCCTGCTGCTCGCTTCGATCTTCTCCTGGACCCTGCTGATCATCAAGCTGATCGAGTTCGGCAGCCTGAACCGCAAGACCGATAACTTCCTCGAGTCCTACCGCAGCGCCCGCACTATTGCGGACATGCGCAAGGTCGCAACCTCGGACGAGTTTGACGGCAACCCGCTGGCCGACATGGCCGCCGCAGCTACGGAAGAAATCGAACTGTCCCGTCAGGCTGGCCTGGCAGTCACCGGTGATCATCGCGACTCGGTTCTTTACCGCGCCGGGTCAGCCGTCTCGGCGGTTCAATCTGGCCTCGCCTCGCGTCTGTCGGGTGGTCAACAGTTCCTCGCATCAACCGGCTCCATCGGTCCGTTCGTCGGCCTGTTCGGCACCGTGTACGGCATCATGAACTCGTTCATCGGTATCGTTCAGTCCAACACGACCAACCTGGCCGCCGTTGCTCCCGGTATCGCCGAGGCCCTGCTCGCCACCGGTATCGGCCTGTTCGCCGCTATCCCGGCGGTCGTGTTCTATAACTACTTCAACACCCGCATCGCCGCTTACGGCACCCGCGCCGATGGCTTCGCGGCTGAACTGCTGAACGCCCTCTCGCGTCAGCTCGACAAGGGAGCGTAAGCCGCATGGCCGCCAAACTCGGAGGCTCGGGCGGCGGTAGGTATCACGTCGACCAGAACGCGGAAATCAACGTAACTCCGTTCGTTGATATCATGTTGGTCCTTCTCATCATCTTCATGGTGGCGTCTTCGGTCGCTACCGTGTCGGTCGAGGTGAAACTTCCCATCGCTGTCGCGAAGGCTCAAGAGAACCCACCCAAGCCGGTCTTCATCTCGGTGACCACGGACGGCGGCGTTTTTATCGGTGACGGGCAATCGAGCTTCGCCACCCTGGGGTCCGATCTGACCAGCCAAATCGGCAGGCGCGATCCTAGCAAGGAACGCATCTTCATCCGGGCTGACCAGCAGACTCGCTATGGTGACTTCATGCAGGCCATGAATGCGCTTCAGGATGCGGGCTTCTACAGCGTCGCGCTCGTC
>DASVTM010000309.1:0-8674 GCA_036387575.1 Brevundimonas sp. | reverse complement strand
GCTGGTGCCGATGTCGCCGAACACGACGCCGATGGCGCCGATGGTCAGGCCCCAGAAGCCGACCTTGGCTGCGGCGTGGCCGCCATGACCGCCATGGGCAGCCGCATGGGCGCCGGCGGCTGCGCCAGTCGTGTCGGTGATCGAGGTGGGCGGAGCGGGGGGAGCGCCGTCGCCTCGGGGAGTATCCCCAGCCATGAAAATCCTCCGGGCCGCGCGGTCCGCGCGCCCATCAAAGCGGAGCGCCTGTAGGCTCATTCCGCGACCGGTTCAATCGTGCGTCAGCGGTTTCAGTTGCACCGCGTTCTTCGAAACGAGCACGTGGATTTGTGAATCCGTCCGGGAACGCTTACCTTGTGGGCTGAAACCGAGCACAAATGTCAGACAGCCAACGCTTTCCCGTCGCCGCCCACACCCTGGCCTATCTGGCTCACAGGGACGCGTTCGACGCCGCCCGGGCGATGCCGAGCGCCATCCTGGCGGCATCGATCCCGACCAACCCGGTCGTTATCCGGCGAGTGACCGCTCTGCTGGCCAAGGCCGGCCTGATTGCAACCCGTCCGGGTGCATCCGGGGGATCCTGGCTGCTACGTCAGCCTGAGGAGATTCGGCTGGATCAGGTGCTCCGGGCCGTCAACGGCTGCGCGCATCTCGGCTCCCCCCCGCGCGGCGCCGAGGGCTGCCCGATCAGTGAACACATCCCCCGTCAGGTCGCAAAGGCCCTGACCGCCGCCGACAGCGCGGCTCACGAAGCGCTTAGCAGGATCACGATCGCCGATCTTCTGGCCGAAAGCCCGGCCTCGCTCGCGGCATTTGCGCCTCATAAGTCCTGCCCCGTAGCGGCGTAAGCTTGGCGCAGCCTGCTCTGTCCACGAGAAAGACAGCGCTGATCACCGGCGCGTCCGCGGGCATCGGCGCGGCCCTGGCCCGGGTCTATGCAGAAAAGGGCTGGAACCTGATCCTGGTGGCCCGTCGTGCAGCGCCGCTTCAGGCGCTGGCTCGCGAGCTGACCATCGACCATGGCGCCACCGCCACCTGTCTGACTGCAGACCTCGCAATCCCCGACGAGCCACATCGGCTGGTGGCGGCGCTCGCAGCGCGCGGTCTGACTGTGGATGCCCTGATCAACAACGCGGGCTTCAGCCGCACGACAGGCTTTCTGGCGACGAGCCCCGACGACCATGCGGCTATGATCGACGTCATGCTGACCGCGCCCATCGCTCTGACGCGCCTGTTGTTGCCGGGTATGGTCGAGCGCGGCTTCGGTCGGGTGCTCAATGTTGCGTCGCTGGCGGGACTGATGCCGGCCACGGGGGGCGATACGTTGTACGGGCCGATCAAGAGCTTCCTGATCAAGGCTTCAGCGGGTCTGCATCTGGAGCTCGCCGGGACCGGCGTCCACGTCACGGCATTGTGCCCCGGCTATACCCTGACTGAATTCCACGACGTCAACGGCAGCCGTGAGGCGGTGTCTTCGGCCTATCCGGCCTGGATGTGGCAAACCGCGGAGCATGTGGCCCGGGTAGGATATGCGGCGGTGGAAGCCAATCGGGCCCGCGTCATTCCCGGCTGGCGCAACACTCTGCTGGCCGCTATTCCGAAGCTGCTGCCGGACGCTGTCGCCCTGACGATCATCGGCGGACACGCAAAACGGCTGAAGCGGATTTAGAGAAGAAGGCAGTAGGCAGTAGGCAGTAGGCAGTAGGCAGTAGGCAGTAGGCAGTAGGCAGTGGCAAGGGACGGCCAGCAGCGGGTCTGCAAGGGATCTCCTACTGCCTATTGCCTATCTGCCTACTGCCTTCTCCCTCCCTCAATGTGGATACGGCGCAGTGACCGAGCCGGCGAACATGCCGGGGATCGCCTCGCCGAGGCCTGCGAGGATGAACTGAATCGCCAGAGCGCACAGGATCAACCCCAGTACCCGCACGACGATGACCATCCCGACTTCGCCGAGGATTCGGCTCAGCGGTCCTGTGAAGGCGAAGATCACGAAGGTGGCGAGGGCCGCAGCCCCGATGGCGGCCAGTCCCGCGACAGTCCCTGCCGGACCAAATTTCTGCGCCTCCCCCGCCTGAATGATGATGGTCGAGATGGCGCCGGGCCCGATCAGCAGCGGCATGGCGAAAGGGACGATCAAACGCTGGAATCGCCGGCGTGCATAACCGCGCACGTCCTTGGCGTCGGCCACCGCATCCGCATCCGCGAACATGCTGAGGAAGTCCCCGCGGGTCATGTCGAGACCCAGAAGCAACAACAGGATGCCGCCCGCTATCCGGAAAGCCGCGAGCGAAATGCCGAAGAACTGCAGCAGTCCGATGCCGGTGAAAAAGAACAGAGCCAGAAAGGCGGCGATGAAGAGGCAGATCAGGCCCGAGACCGACAGCCTCTGACGCACGCTGGCCCCAGCGGTTGCGGCCGCGAAGATCGGGATATTGCCGATAGGGTCGACAAGGGCGAACAAGGCCACGAACAGGTTGACCCCCAGATCGAGCGCGTTCATGCCTGTTTCTCAGCCCAAATCCGCCGCCGGCCCTGCCCGACGCACCTCTGCGTCCGGTCTAGCCGCTCAATGCGAGTCCGTCGATGACCCTGCTTGACCCGAACGTCTCCCACACCGCACCACACCGAACCGCAGATCCGCGGCTGATCTGCGCGCTGGATACGGCCACGGTCGCAGAGGCGCGGGCTCTGGTCGATCAACTCGGGGACGCAGTCAATTTCTACAAGATCGGGCTGCAACTGTTCGCTTCAGACGGCATGACGCTGGCCCGCCAACTCAAGGGCGAAGGTCGCCGGATCTTCCTCGACTGGAAGCTGCACGACATCGGCGCGACCGTAGAAAAGGCCGCCGCCGCGCTTGCCGGCGCCGGATGCGACTTCCTGACCGTCCACGCGCGGCCGCAGGTGATGACCGCCGCCGCCCGCGGTGTGGCAGGATCTGACCTCAAGGTGCTGGGCGTCACCGTCCTCACCAGCCTCGACATCGCCGACCTGATCGCCGACGACCACAGCCTGTCGCCGGCCCTGCTGGTCGAGCACAGGGTGCGTCAGGCTTTGGACAGCGGGATAGACGGCGTGGTCGCAAGCCCCCACGAGGCCGCCCGGGTGCGAGAGATCGCCATGGCCGGGGGGCGACCGGACTTTCTCATCGTCACGCCAGGAGTGCGGCCCGTCGGTGCGTCGATGGACGATCAGGCCCGTGCCGCAACACCCGAACGCGCCCTTAGGGACGGAGCCACCCATCTGGTGGTCGGCCGCCCGATCACAGCCATGACTGACCCTCGGGCCGCCGCTTTCGCCATCGCCGGGTCCATAGCCACTCTTTAGCGGTCAAGCGGACTGGCGGACGAACAACTGCGGCTCTGCCCTGGATGCACGAAAAGGGCGGCCCACCTGTCGGTGGGCCGCCCACGGGGTCCCTGAACCGTGAGGTCGAAGGTTTAGCCGCGTTCGCCGGGTTCTTGCGAGTAGCCCGAGCTCGTGCCGATGGCAGGAGCGGGATAGCTGGCGGGCGCCGGGTAGGTCGCAGCACCGCCGACAGGGCCGCCCATCGGGGGCGGCGCAAGGTTGTTCGAAGCTGACGGCGGTGAGGCGACGTCGCAGCAATGCTCGTCCGGATGGTCGACACCGGCGGGCGTGAAGTGGATTTCTGGCGGAGCGACGGACACTTCCGACGGGCGGACGTGGACATCTGGCGCTTCCAGGTAAACCTGGGCCGGAGCGACCTGGATCGGCGGGGCGTCGACATAGATCGGCGGGCCCTGAATGTAGATCGCAGGCGACGGAGCGAACACCGGAGCCGACGAAATGCGCAGGCCAGGAGCCCGGACCCGGATGGGCGGCGCCGGCGGACGCACGGTGTAGAAGGGCACGGCTACGGTCGGTACCGAGCACTCGCAGTTGCGGTCGATTGCAAGAAGGGTCGCCCCCCCGCCCCAACGTTCGCCCTCGATGATCGTGGACGTGTTGAGCGACGCTGTGGCATAACCCGCAGTCTCGCGGTCTCCTGCAAAGGCCGAGCCGGCCGCCGCCAGAGTGGTGGCGCCCAGCGCCATGATCAGAACTGATTTCACGATGATGTCTCCCCAGTCATCCAGACCTTAATGAAGCATGAACAGCAACGGTTTGGCTTGCACCCATTAAGAGGAATATCGGTGATATTTTTCGCGTTGCAGGAGAGTGACACCCTCACACGGGAGAAATCCTTGAGTTTGTCGCCCCGCGAGACCATCTGACGCCTCTCGCGTTAAGCCCAGACAATCACAGCAGGCTTTGATGACCTTCGCCGACCCCAAAACCGACGCCGACAAGTCTGATCAAGGCGACATGATCGTCGAGGGATCCGACGCCGCGTTTATGACCGATGTGATCGAGGCGTCGCGCTCGCGGCCTGTGATCGTCGATTTCTGGGCGACATGGTGCGGCCCTTGCCGCCAGTTGACCCCTGCGCTTGAAAAGGCCGTGCGGGCATCCGGCGGCGCCGTGAAACTGGTCAAGATCGATATCGACAAAAACCCGGCCTATGCAGGGCAGCTGCGGGTCCAATCGATCCCCACCGTCTACGCCTTCGTAGATGGCCAACCGGTCGACGGTTTCCAGGGCGCGGTGCCTGAAAGCCAGATCAAGGCCTTCATCGAAAAGCTGACCGGTGGCGAGGGTGGGGCCGAAAGCGTCGACAACGATGTCGAACAACTTCTGTCGTTGGGTGAGGAATCCCTCCACCTTTCCGACTTCGGCGGTGCGGCGCAAGCCTTCGCCCACGTGCTGACTTTGGACCCCGAGAACCAGAAGGCGATCGCCGGAATGGCGCGCGTCTATCTGGCGGGAGACGACACCGAACAGGCCGCCCAGACCATCGCGATGGCGCCCGCGGATTCCACCGAGCCCTCGGTCGTCGGGGTGCGTGCCCAGCTGGCCTTGGCGGCCAACGCGCCGTCCGGCGAGACCGCTGCGCTAGAGGCTGCAGTGTCGGCGAATCCGGATGATCATCAGGCACGCTATGATCTGGCGCTGGCGCAGGCTGCGACCGGCGACTTCAAGGCTTCCGTGGATAGCCTGCTGACCATCGTTCAAGCCGACCGCGAATGGAACGAGCAGGCCGCCCGCAAGCAGTTGCTGACGGTCTTCGAGGCGGCGGGCGCGATGAGCGAGGTCGCCCGCGACGGTCGCCGCCGCCTTTCCTCCATCCTGTTCGCGTGAGTGAGAGAAACCGGATGGCACAGGGTTATGTGAAAGCCGCCGATCTGCCGCAGGTCATCCCGGTGTTTCCCCTGCCCGGGGCTATCCTGCTGCCGCGCGGGCAACTGCCGCTCAATATCTTCGAGCCCCGCTATCTGAACATGATCGACGACGCCATGGCGGGAGACCGGCTCATCGGTCTTATCCAGCCAGCGGGGGGGCCCCCTTCCCTACCCAGCCTGACGGCCGTTGGATGCGCCGGACGGATCACCAGCTTCGCCGAGACCTCTGACGGACGCTACCTCGTCACACTGACCGGTGTATGCCGCTTCCGCGTAACGACTGAACTGCCGATCCAGGCGCCTTATCGCCAGATCCGGGCGACCTATGCGGCGTTCGAGTCGGACCTTACGGTCCCATCCGGAGAGCCGTTCGACCGCGATACATTCCTCGGCGCGCTCAAGGCCTATCTGGAGCGTCGTCAGCTGGAGATCGACTGGGAGACGGCCGACGCCGCGCCACAGGAAGCCTTGATCAACAGTCTTTCGATGGCCCTGCCCTTCGAAGCCGCCGAAAAGCAGGCCTTGCTGGAGTCGCCGACACTGGACGACCGCTGCCTGACGCTGACCGCCCTGATGCAGATCGACGCGGCGGAACCGGGTGACGGCGATTCACCGACATCGATGCAATGAAGAAGGAGGCAGTAGGGAGTAGAGGTTAGGCAGTAGGGTGGCCGCGAACGCGTTAGCCTGCACCTCTCCCGCCTGCTACTCCCTACTCTCTACTCCCTAACCCCCGGCGAAGCCCCCAATGTCAGACGCCTTCAACACCCCAACCTCGGTTGATCCCCGCCTCCTTGAGGTGCTGGTGTGCCCCGTGACGCGTGGCGTGCTGACCTATGACCGCGAGGCCAACGAGCTGGTATCGAAGGGGGCGAAGCTGGCCTTCCCTATCCGCGACGGCGTGCCGATCATGCTGGCGGAGGAAGCGCGTCAGCTCGACTAAAGACCGAGCCGCCGGGCCCGGGCGGATATTTCGAGCAGCAGCCGTTCGGCGATCAAACCCTCAGGCATGCCGGTCGTCTTGGTGGCGACATCGGCGACGTTGATGCTGTCCAGAACCATATCCAGCTCTTCGAGCCGCCACGAGCGGGCCTGACGCAGCATCTCGGCTTCCTGTTTCCAGAACACCCCAGCGGCCTTGGCGGCCTCCTTGGCGCCGGCTCCCGCGCCCTGAAGCACATTGATCCGCCGCAGCTTGCCCAGATGGATGGAGGCCTGCCGTACGGCCATAACCGCGCTCTCGCCCTCGGCCAGAGCGCGCCTGAGACCCGCCTGCGACGGTGCCGGACGGCCTCCGAACGCCTGCAAGGCCGCGTCCTGAAGTGAGGCATCCGGCTCGACGCCGAGATGGGCGTCCAATTCCTCGACGTCGATCGTCCGGCCCGAGCCGGGGCCGATGTAGAGAGCGAGCCGCTCGAGCTCCTGCCGCATCAGGCCCCGCTCACGCGGCAGGCGGCTGACGAAACGATCCAGCGCGTCAGAGGTCAGCCCGACCTTGTCGGCGGCGAGAGCTTCGCGCGTCATCCGGGCGACGTCGCCGGTTTCGTCCTCGTAGCAGGTGATGCCGGCGGCGGCCTTGGCGGTTTCGGCGGCCTTGCGCAGGGCGGAGTCGCGCCCCAGCGCGCCTGCCTCGATCACCAGCATGGCGTCGGGATTGTAGCCGCCGTCGGAGTGGGTCTTGAGCGCTGCGGCCAGCATCTTGTCGATCGAGACCTTCTCGCCGCCCAGCCGCACGCGCACCAGACGCCGTCCGCCGATCATGCTCAGCGCCGTCAGGGCTTCCTCAAGGCGTGCCTCGTCGCCGTCGATGTCGCTGTCGGTCAGGACCGTGACATTGAAGGGGTCATTCAGGTCCGGCGTGATCGCCTTGCACAGGACCTGCGCCCGTTCGGAAACGCCCGAACGGTCCTTGCCATGGATGACCACGGCCCGGATGCCCGGATCGGGTCGAGCCAGAAAACGGTCGATGTCCGGGCGCTTGGCGAGGATCATGGAGGTTTACAGTCCCGACAGGGCTCGCAGGATATCCACCCGGATCAGCCGCGCCAGTTCGGCGGCGGCGCGGTCCTCACCGTCCTGCTGGGCGGCGATGGCGGCATAGGGCTGGTCGGCGGCGGCATAGGTCGACGTCGAGGTCTCCGTGCCGACCAGAGGCGTGCCGCCGCTCGCAGGCGTCAGGGTCCAGGCGACTCGGACTGTCAGTTCGTAACGCGTGGCCGTGTCGTCGATCCGACGCCCGAGCGGACGACGGCTCTGCTCGGTCACCGTGGTCAGCCGATAAAGCGGTGGCGCGCTGCGATCCGAGGCCAGGGCGTCTTCCAGTTGCTCACGCAGCCGATAGCCCAGCCGGTTATCCTCGGCCGCGACGGCGATGCGCGTGATCGAGGGCGAGCCCCCGGTGACGTACATCGGCGTGAAACCGCAGCCGGCCAAAACGGCGCTGGCCAACAGGACGACGCAGGCGACAAGCGCGCGCATCAGCCGACCACCAGATTTACGATGCGATCCTGAACCACGATCACCTTCTTTACAGCGACGCCATTGGCCGAGAGATAGGCCTGAATAGCGGGGTTGGCGAGGGCGGCCGCCTCCACATCGACGCTGGCGGCGCCGCGTGCAGCCGTGATCTCGCTGCGGCGCTTGCCGGAGATCTGGATCGGCAGCACCACTTCGTCGTCGGCGGCAAGTGCGGGATCGTAAATGGGCCATGGCGCGTCCAGCACCATTCCCTCTTCGCTCAATCGAGACCACCCTTCTTCGGCCAGGTGAGGCGTGAACGGAGCGATCAGGCGGGCCAACGCCGACAAGGCCTGACGGCGCGCATCGCCGCCCGTGCCCTTAGCGTCGCGTACGGTCGCAAGGAAGGCATAGAGCTTGGCGATCGCGGAGTTGAAGCGGAAGCCTTCGACTCCCTCGGACACGGCCTTGATGGCCTTGTGGGTCTCGCGAACAAGCGACGCGTTGGCGGCGTCCTCGCCCGCGATCGAAGCATCATAGCTGTCGAACTCGGTCCAGACGCGTTGGACGAACCGGCTGGCGCCCTCGACGCCGCCCGGGGTCCATTGCACGTCCCGCTCGGGCGGACTGTCGGACAGGACGAACAGGCGACCGGCGTCAACGCCGTGCGAGTTCAGGATTTCCTGAGGCGCGACGACGTTCTTCTTGGACTTCGACATCTTCTCGATATCGCCGATGGTCAGGGTTTCGCCAGTCGAGAGCTGGCGCGCCGAACGCACACCGGCGTCGTTGGCCAGATCGACGTCCGTGGGTTCGACCCAGGCGCCGTCAGCCCGGCGGTAGGTCTCGTGGACCACCATCCCTTGGGTGAACAGGCCCGCGAACGGCTCCTTGATCGACATCATGCCGGCGTCGGTCAGCGCTCGCGTGATGAAGCGGGCGTACAACAGGTGCAGCACCGCGTGCTCGACCCCGCCGAT
>DASVTM010000308.1:0-1998 GCA_036387575.1 Brevundimonas sp. | reverse complement strand
GGGTGGCGGCGTCGACCAGCACCCATTCGCTGTGGCCCTGGGCGCAGACGCGGCCCTGCTCGTCCTCGATGCGGACGAAGCGGGCGAAGCGCGGGCCCTGCGGATCGCCGACCCAGGTGCGGGCGACGGCGGTTGAGTCCGGCATCAGGCCGCGCAGGTAGTCGATCTCGTGCCGCAGGGCGACCCACGACCATTTCGCGCGGGTTTGCTCGTCGAAGCGCGCGTTCCAGTGCGCCGTGCCGGCCTCCTGAAGCCAGCCGACATAGACCACGTTGTTGACGTGGCCGTTGCCGTCGATGTGCTCGGGCAGGATGGTCAGGGGCAGGGTGAAGACTTCGCGGTCCTCACGCGGCTGGAGCGGCGAGCGCGCCAAGCGGGATCAGTCCTGACCGAGGGCCACGCCCTTTTCGACCAGCAGGGCCTGAAGCTCGCCGGACTGGAACATCTCGCGGATGATGTCGGAGCCGCCGACGAACTCGCCCTTCACATAGAGCTGTGGGATGGTCGGCCAGTCGGTGAAGGCCTTGATGCCGTCGCGCAGGGCGTCGTCTTGCAACACGTCGACGCCGACGAAAGGAGACTCGATCTGGTCGAGGATCTGCACCGACAGGGCCGAGAATCCGCAGCGTGGCGCATCCGGCGTGCCTTTCATGAACAGGACGACGGCGTTGTCAGCGATCGTCGAGGCAATGAAGGCGTGGACGGGGTCGACGGTCTGGGTGACGGCTTGATCAGTCATGGGAGAGGCCTCTCGTTCAAGCCCGTCAGCTAGGGACGATGACCGGGCCGGTCAAGGCCGCGCGCCCTCGCGCGACCCGCTGTCACGCGGGCTTGATGGCGCCAAATCGCCTGGTTCAGGCGGCCTGGGTCGCCGTGCCGACGCGGGCCATTTCAATCTGGGCGGACAGGCCGGGCGGCATATCCCGATCGGGGATCGCTGCCAGAGCCTCGAGACGCGGGACGTCGCGCGCCTGGATCAGGACGCTGGCGACGGCGGGATCGTTCATGACGTGCGCCAGACAAATGGACTCGGCGTCCCAGTGCGGCGTCTGGTGAAGGAACGCGAAGGTCCCCGCGCCCGCAAGGGGATCGTTTTTCGGTCGTCCACCGCCACCGATGCCGAAGAAGCCCTTCTTCGGCCGGGTCGCAGCCTCGACCTTCCTGAGCGAGCTCAGAGCTTCCGGATAGTAGTCGTACGTCAGGATCGCCATGTCCTGTTCCTGGGCCGCGCGAATGCGCGAGCGGATGCGCCAGGGCGAGTTGACGTTCGAGGGCGTGGCCAGCACGTCGAAGGCGCCCGTCGACACATAGGCGTCCATGACCTCATCGTCGCCGAAAACGCCAAGATAACGAACCCGGCCGGTGGCGCGCAGAGCCTTGAGCGCGGTCAACGAGGACAGGGGCAACTCGAGTTCGCCGGGCCGTTCCAGCAGAGCCAGGTCGATCCAGCCAAGACCTGAGACGTGCAGCGCCCTGTCGATGGCGTGGGTCATACTCTCGGCGGAGAAGTCACGGCTGGCGTCGCTGCGACGTCCGTCACGGCGCCCTAGCGTCAAACTGACGACCAGCAGTTTGCGATCGACGGAAGCCAGAGCCTGACCGACGACCTCAGCCAGCACAGGATCCGAGTTCTCGAGCCTGTAACTGTTGATCCCGGCTTCCAGAGCCGCATAAATCAGCTCTGACGCTGCCTCGGGGCCGCGCGCGATGGCGTCCATGCCAAGGCTGAGGGTGACGTTGGAGATCGATGTTCCGGTGGCGCCGAAGGGACGGTAACGCATTTGTCAGCCTCCGGTAGAAGGGGTTGCGGTTTCCAGAGCAAGAGCGTGAAGTTCGCCGCCGACCTTACCCTTGAGAGCCGCATAGACGAGCTGGTGCTGGCGGACGCGGGGCAGGCCGGTGAAGGCGGTCGAAACGATGCGCGCACGGTAATGGTCACCATCCCCGGCCAGATCATCGATGGCGATCTCGGCGTCGGGAAAGGCTTCCGCCAGATGG
>DASVTM010000307.1:0-9083 GCA_036387575.1 Brevundimonas sp. | reverse complement strand
GCCCAGATAATCGTTGCCCAGGCTCTTGTCCGGGGACGTGACCGAGGCGATCAGCAGGAAGCCCTGTGAAGCCTTGGCCACCACGACGCCGGTCTGGCGGACCTGATCGGGCAAGCGGGGTTCAGCCAGCGCGACCCGGTTCTGGACCAGCACCTGAGCCGAATCGAGGTTCGTGCCGGGCTTGAAGGTGACGGTGATCGCCACCGCGCCGTCCGAGGTCGACGAAGAGGTGATGTAGAGCATGTCCTCGACGCCGTTGATTTCCTGCTCAAGCGGCGCGGCGACCGTTTCAGCGAGCGTTTCGGCCGAGGCGCCGGGGAACACCGCATTCACGGTGACCGTCGGCGGGGCAATCTCTGGATATTGGGACAAGGGCAGCAGCGGATAGGCTGCGAGCCCGACGATGGTGATGAACACCGAGAGAACGGCCGCGAAGATCGGCCGATCAATAAAGAAGCGTGAGATGTTCATGTCTGTTTCAGTCGCCGATCGCCACGGAACCCGACAGGGCGCTGGCTGAGCTCGCCGTGGCGGCGGGGACGGCAGTGGTTACGGGGGCGGCGTTCGTCGTCGCCGTGCGGGTGATGCGGCCAGCGTTGGCCTTCACCTTCTGACCGGGCTGCTGGACCCGCGAACCGCCGTTGATGATGACGCGGTCCTGAGCGGTGATGCCGGAGCGGATCACGCGCAGGCCGTCGACCAGCGGGCCGAGAACCACAGGACGCGGGGTGACGGTGCCGTCGGCAGCGACGACCGAGACGGTGCGCTGATCGGCGCCCGCGCTGACGGCGGCATCGGGAACCAGCAGGGCGTCATAGGCGCCGGCGCCGGCGACGCGGATTTGACCGAACATGCCGGGCTTCAGGAAGCCGTCGCCGTTCTGGACCACGGCGCGAAGGCGGATGGTGCCGGAAGAGCTGTCGATGGCGTTGTCGGTGAAGTCGAGAGTACCTGAGTGCACGAAGTCGCCCTCGTCCTGCAGACGAATGCGGACGGGAGCGCCGGCGCCGACGCGGGCCTGACGCTGATACTTCAGCAGGGTCGCTTCGGAGCCGTCGAAGACGAACCAGATCGGCGAGGACGAAACGATGGTGGTCAGGACGTCTGCAGCCGACGAGCCCCCGGCGACCAGGTTGCCCGGGTCGGAACGGCGGTTCGATGCGCGACCTGAGACCGGCGCCGTGACGCGGGTGAACTCGAGATCCAGTTGACGGGCGCGCAGGGTAGCCTGGGCGGCAGCGACATTGGCTTGCGCGGTGCGCAGCGAGCCGGTGTTGGTGTCGACTTCAGCCTGGGACACCGCCTGAGAGGCCAGCAGGCCTTCCGAACGGGTCAGGTTGGTGCGGGCGAGAGCGACCTGGGCGTTGGCCTGAGCCAGCGTCGCCTGAGCGGCCGCGACAAGCGCCTGAGCCGGGCGGGGATCAAGGGTAAAAAGCAACTGCCCGCGCTGGACATAGTCGCCATCCCTGAAGTGGACGGACTGGATATAGCCGCCGACGCGGGCGCGAACATCGACCGTCTGGGTGGCTTCGAAGCGCCCGGTAAAGTCGTCCCAGTCAACGATGCGTTCGCTGAGGGGGTTTGCGACGGTGACGGGTGCAGGAGGGGGCGGACCCGCAGCCTCGGTTTTGGAACAACCATATAGTGCGGCCGCAATCATTGCGGATGCGGCGACGATCTTCAGTCTGCGCATGCGCGGACTCCTGAGTGGAAATTGTGTGGTAGGCGAGACAAAGGCGCAAATGGGGCGTCGCCGCCCTAGGTCAACACCTGATGACTTGTTTTTGTGCAAATGCGAGATGGTTGTCAACAGGCGATGACATAGCCATACTCCTCTTGGGGCTTTTGAGGACATCAACTTGAGTTTCGAGCTTTGCAGCAGACCGCGGAATGCGGCGGCCACCCGTGAGGCCATTCTAGAAGCCGCCAACAAGCGCTTCACAGCCGAAAGCTATGATCAGGTCGGCATGCGCGACATCGCGCGCGACGTCGGAGTCGATCCCGCGCTCATCTCCCGGTATTTTGGCTCCAAGGAGGACCTGTTCACCTCGGTGCTGCAAGGCTGCGGCGACGGATCAGACCTGACGGCCGGTGACCGGGCGACGTTCGGTGAGCGCGTGGCGCACGATCTGGTCTATGGTCCGAAGAAGGAGTTCAAGCTGCGCTGGCTGCTGCTGATGCTGCGCTCGATAACCTCGCCCAAGGCAGCGGAGATCATCCAACGCGGATCGCGTGACCAGTTCTACAAGCCGTTTACCGACTGGGTCGGTGGTGAGGACGCAGAGATCAGGGCACGGATGACCGCAGGCTTCATCATGGGTCTGACCGTCAGCCGCGACATCACCGGCGGGTTCGAGATGGACCCGGGCCAGTGCGAGCGGTTCAAGGCGCGCATTGCGACGACCCTGCAGGGCTTCCTCGACAGCTAACTCAGCCCGCCCGGTAATCGGGCCGGGCATTCCGTCACAGCGCACGAGCCGTGGGTTGCGCACCGAAGTTTCAGCCGTAAGGTCGCGGCAGGCTGTAGTTGAATACCGACGGGGTTGCGGATGCGTTTGGGTGTGTTGGGTGTAAGTCTGACGGCGATGGCCGTCGCGGCGTTCGGATCGTTGGCGGGAGCGGCTTCGGCTCAGGTCAGCGTCGGTCCCATTCAGCAGACGACGGGATCCTTCGAGGACAAGTTCCGCCAGTTCGAAGGCGAGGACTGGCCGACCCCGACCGACTATCGCAACGCGTCCGGCGCTCCCGGCTATCGATATTGGCAGCAGCAGGTCGATTACGACATCGACGTCTCGCTCGACGAGCCGACCCGGACGCTGACCGGCAAGGAAACCATCACCTACAAGAACAACTCGCCCGATGGACTCGGCTATCTGTGGCTGCTGCTCGACCAGCAGAACTATCGCCGGAACTCCATCGCCGAAATGTCGCGGACCTACACGGCCTCGGACACGGTGAGCGTCAACGAGGTCCTGCGCACCCAGCGCATGAAGGAATGGGAAGGCGGCTTCAACGACCTGAAGATAACCGGTCCGGACGGCCAGAACGTCCCGTTCAACATCGTCGACTCCATGCTGCGGCTAGAGCTGCCGGCGACGCTGAAAACCGGCGAGACCTTCACCTTCACCATCAGCTTCACCCTGCCGATGGCCGAGAACAAGGTCGTCGGGGGTCGCAGTGGCTACGAGTGTTTCACCAAGCCGAACGAAGATGGCAACTGCCTGTTTGAAGCGGCGCAGTGGTTCCCGCGTCTGGCCGTCTATTCGGATTACGAAGGCTGGCATAACGCCCAGTTCATCGGCTCGGGCGAGTTCACGCTCGAGTTCGGTGACTATGATGTTCGCGTCACAGTGCCTGCGGACCATCAGGTCGCGGCGACAGGCACGCTCCAGAACACCGACATCCTGACCGAGGCGCAGCGCGCCCGTCTGGAACAGGCGCGCACCGCCGATGCGCCGGTTTACATCGTGACCCCCGCCGAGGCCGCCGCCGCTGAAAGCCGTCCCGCGCGGTCGGGTACGCGGACTTGGCATTTCGAGGCCGACAACGTCCGCGACTTCGCCTGGGCCAGCTCGCGCAAATTCGTCTGGGACGCCATGGGCGTGACGCAGGCAACGACCGGCCGCCCCAGCGTCATGGCCATGTCCTTCTATCCGAAGGAAGCGCGCCCGCTCTGGGACACCTATTCGACGCGCGCCATCGCCCACACGATCAAGGTCTATGACCAGTTCTCGATCCCGTATCCCTATCCGACCGCCCAGTCGGTGAACGGTCCGGTCGGCGGGATGGAATACCCGATGATCACCTTCAACGGCCCGCGTCCGATCCGCGACGATAGCGGCCGTCTGACCTATACCGAGCGCGCCAAGAACGGCTTGATCGGGGTGGTGATCCACGAGGTGGGCCACACCTATTTCCCGATGGTCATCAACTCCGACGAGCGCCAGTGGACGTGGATGGACGAGGGGCTGAACAGCTTCGTCCAGTACGAGGCCCAGAAGCTTTGGGACCCGAACTTCCCCTCGCGTGGCGAGCCCCGCGACATCGTCGAATACATGGTCTCGCAGGACCAAGTGCCGATCATGACCAACTCGGAGTCGGTGCTCCAGTTCGGCAACAACGCCTACGCCAAGCCGGCGACGGCGCTGGTGATCCTGCGTGAGACAATCCTGGGCCGGGACTTGTTCGACCGCGCCTTCCGCGAATACGCTCAGCGCTGGGCGTTCAAGCGTCCGACGCCATATGACTTCTTCCGCACGATGGAGGAGAGCTCGGGCGTCGATCTCGACTGGTTCTGGCGCGGTTGGTTCTATTCGACCGACCACGTCGACATCTCGCTGGACGGGGTAACCCGCGCCAACCTGCAATCGACCGATCCCGAGGTGCGGATGCGCGACGCCCGCGCCCGTTTCGATGAAGCCCCCACGCCGACGACGGTGACCAACAATCGCGGAATCGAAACCGTGATCGAGCGCGATCCGGCGGTCCGCGACTTCTACAACTCGACAGACCAGTTCACGGTCACGGCGCAGGCCCGTCGCGACGCCGCCTCGGCCGACAAGAAGGCGGACGAAGACCGCCGGCGTGCGCAGGGCTTCAGGGACAACATCTACCGCTTCAACTTCTCCAACGTCGGCGGTCTGGTGATGCCGGTCATCATCAAGCTGACGTGGGACGACGGGTCTGATGAGACCGTGCGCATTCCAGCCGAGGTCTGGCGCCGGAACTCGAAGTCGGTGATCTGGCAGTACGTCTCGACCAAGACGCTGAAGTCCGCCGAACTCGATCCGCTTTGGGAAACGGCTGACACCAGCCGCGCCAACAACTATTTCCCGCGCCGCATCGACACCCAGTCCCTCCGGTTGTCGCCGCCGCCGCCCGAGCAGGAAAACCGCATGCGCGCCTCCGATTTCGAGGTCAGCCCGGATTCGACCGCCACGCGTGACGCTCCCCGTGCACCGGCGCCCCGGCCGTGAAGCGGAGAGTGTTCCTGGCTCTGGGAGCCGCCATCGCCTTGGCGCTCGCCGGACCGGCGGCGGCTCACAAGGGCCATGCCGGGCTGACGGTGGTCGAGGTCGATCCCGCCAGCGGAGGCGTCACCGTCGTCCACCGGTTTTATGCGCACGATATCGAACCCGCCTTCGCCACGATCGCGCCTGACGCCCAACCATCTCTCGATGACCCTGCAGCGGTGAAGGCGCTGGAGGAGCATCTTCAGGCGCGCTTCCGTCTCGACGTCGACGGCGCTCGTGTGGCCCTGCATCACACCGACACGGTGCTAGCCGGCGACAACGTGCGGATCGAGTCCGCCGGGCAAATCACGCCAGCTTCAGTCCATGCCGTGCGAGTCGATCTGGATTTCTTCCCGGACGTCTATGAGGACATGGAGCAGCAGGTGAACGTCCGTATCAACGGCATAACCCGCACGGTGGTTTTCGCCCCGGGAAGCACGGCGCAGACGATCACTTTCGGCGAATAATGCGCTGAAGGGGTTCGTTTCCCCCCAGCGGCGCTTTTTCGACGGAATATTGGAAGTTTATTCCAACAACAGCTTGTGCGCAGCCTCCTGATCTGGCCTTATGTGCCGGTAAGCAGGAGAGCGGCCGTGCGCCAATCCATTCGCCATGACCAGAACACGCGGGGGGCCAAGGCCATCGCCGCGACACGCACCAGCGTTGGTCCTGCGATGCTGACCACTCTCATTCTCAGCGTACTCCTTCTCGGCCTGCTCTCCGGAGCGGGATGGATGCAGTTGACCTGAGCAGACGCAAAATCAGGATCACCCGCAGCCACCCGCTCCCGACAGGAAGCGGGTTTTTTCATACCCGAAACGACGCCTTCATCACCCCCGCCAAGCCAGAAGCGACCACCTCAGTGACCACCCAAGACACCCCTCCTGAAACACCCGTCGGCAACCGCCGGAGCTCGGTCGTGACCAAGGGTCCGAACCGGGCGGCGGCGCGCTCGTACCTGCGCGCGGCGGGCATGCAGGATGCCGATTTCGACAAGCCCATGATCGCCATCGTCAACACGTGGTCGACGGTCACGCCCTGCAACATGCATCTGGATCGTCTGGCCAGGGACGTCCGCGCGGGCATCATCGCGGCGGGCGGCTGGCCGGTCGACTTCAACACCATCGTCGTCACCGACGGCATTTCGATGGGCACGCCGGGCATGAAGGCCTCGCTGATCTCACGTGAGATCGTCGCCGACTCGATCGAGCTGGCCGTCGAAGGGCATCAGCTGGACGGCGTCGTCTGCATCGTCGGTTGCGACAAGACCATCCCGGCGGCGGCCATGGCTCTGGCCCGAATGGATATCCCCGGTCTGGTCTACTACGGCGGCACCATCATGCCGGGCGTTATCGGCACCAAGGAAGTCTCGGTTCAGGAAGTGTTCGAGGCTATCGGCGCTCATGGCGCGGGCACGATCGACGACGAGCAGCTGAAGATCGTCGAGAGCGCCGTCTGTCCCGGCGCCGGCGCCTGTGGCGGTCAGTTCACGGCTAACACCATGGCCATGGCGCTGTCGGTCATGGGCATCTCGCCGATGGGCGCCAACGACGTTCCGGCCGTCGATCCCAACAAGGGCGCCGAAGGCCATCGCTGCGGTCAGTTGATCGTCGACCGCGTTTTCGCCGGCGACACGGCCCGCAAATACATCACCCGCGCCTCGTTGAAGAACGCCGCCGTCGCCGTCTCGGCCTCAGGCGGATCGACCAACGCCGTCATGCACCTGACCGCCATCGCGGCTGAGGCAGGCATCGATTTCGGTATCGAGGATTGCCATCAGGCCTGCGTTGAGGCTCCGGTCATTTGCGACCTGAAGCCCGGCGGCCGCTTCCTGGCCTCGCACCTGTTCGCAGCAGGCGGCACCCGTCTGGTCACCCAGCGGCTGGCCGAGGCCGGCAAGATCGTCAACACCCCGACCGTCTCGGGGCGCAGCCTGTTCGCCGAAGCAGCAGACGCCGAGGAGACGCCCGGTCAGATCGTCGTCACGACGGTCGCTAATCCGGTCATGGCGCGCGGCTCCTATGCGGTAATCTATGGCGACGTCGCCCCCGAAGGCGCGATCATCAAGCTGACCGGCCACGAGGTCGATGTCTTCGAAGGCCCCGCCGCCGTGTTCGACAGCGAGGAAGCCGCCTTCCACGCCGTTCAGGACGGATCAGCCGGGGAGGGTGACGTCATCATCATCCGCTACGAAGGGCCGAAGGGCGGTCCCGGCATGCGCGAGATGCTGCAGGTCACCGCCGCCCTGAAGGGCCGGGGCGTCAGCAACGTTGCTCTGCTGACCGACGGCCGGTTCTCGGGCGCCTCCTACGGCTTCGTCGCCGGACACGTCTCGCCGGAAGCCGCTGTCGGCGGTCCCATCGCTCTGGTCCGCAACGGCGACCGCATCCGCATCGACGTCACCAACCGTCGCATCGACGTCGACGCCAACCTGACCGCGCGCCGTAAGGACTTCGTCCTGCCGCCGATGGCTCCGGCCCGCGGCGTGTTCGCAAAATACCGCGCTGCGGTGGCTTCGGCCTCGCAAGGCGCGGTCACCATTCCCAACCCTCCGCCGGCTCAAACCCCAGACAACCGGGTGCCTGCGACCATCAAAGCCCAAGAAACCGAGAAGGCCTGAGCCATGAAAATCTACACCAACGAAGACATCCGTCCGGGCGTCATCGCCGGCCAGAAGATCGCCATCATCGGCTATGGCTCTCAGGGTCGCGCCCACGCCCAGAACCTGAAAGACTCCGGTCACGACGTGATCGTCGGCGTGCGCGCGGGCGGCAAGGGCTGGAAGAACGCCACGGCGGACGGTCTGGCCACCGCCGAGCCTTCGGACGCTGTCAAGGATGCCGACATCATCGCCATCCTGACCCCCGACATGGCTCAGGCCGAGGTCTACAAGACCCAGATCGAACCCTTCGCCAAGCAAGGCTCGGCCCTGCTGTTCGCCCACGGCTTCTCGATCATCTATGGCCGCGTCACGCCGCGCGACGACATGGACGTCATTCTGGTTGCGCCCAAGGGCCCCGGCGATCTGGTCCGTCGCGAATACCAGAAGGGCGCCGGCGTCCCTTCGCTCTTCGCCATCGAAAAGGACGTCACCGGCAAGGCTCGCGACCGCGCCATGGGCTATGCCAAGGGCAACGGCGGCGCGACCGGCGGCCTGCTGGAAACCACCTTCCGCGAAGAGACTGAGACCGACCTGTTCGGCGAACAGGCAGTCCTGTGCGGCGGCGCCAAGGAACTGGTCATCAGCGGCTTCAACACCCTGGTCGAGGCCGGCTACCAGCCCGAGATCGCCTATTTCGAATGCATGCACGAGCTCAAGCTGATCGTGGACCTGTTCTACGAAGGCGGCATCACCAAGATGAACGAGTTCATCTCCGAGACCGCCAAATGGGGTTCGGTGAAGTCGGGCCCGCGCGTCATCAATGACGAGACCCGCGCCCGCATGAAGCAGATCCTGACCGAGATCCAGGACGGCACCTTCGCCCGCGAATGGATCGCCGAGAACGACGCCGGCAAGACGACCTATGACGCGCTGGTCAAGGAAGACAGCGAGCAGAAGATCGAGACGGTCGGCGCAGGCCTGCGCGAACGCATGGCGTGGTTGCACGCCCCCAAGGCCGCGGAAGCGGCCTGACTCAGGATCGATAGAGCAAGCTGATGAGCGCCGCCGCCACCACCTTCAAACCCGCAGTCGAAGCTGCACCCGAAACTGGAGCTTTCCAGTCGGGCGCACGCCTCGTCGTCTCCACTCTGGAGAAGCTGGGCGTAGAGGTGCTGTTCGGATACCCCGGCGGCGCCATCATGCCGATCTACGATGCGCTGGCGGGGTCCACCCTGCGCCACTACCTGTGCCGCCACGAGCAGGGTGCGGCCTTCGCGGCTGACTCCTACGCCCGCGTCTCCGGCAAGGTCGGGGTCTGTATGGCGACATCAGGTCCGGGCGCGACCAATCTAGTCACCGGCATCGCCAACGCCATGTTGGACTCGGTGCCGATGGTCTGCATCACCGGCAACGTCGCCCAAGGCGTCATGGGCATGGATGCGTTTCAGGAAGTCGACATTCTCGGCGTC
>DASVTM010000306.1:0-7700 GCA_036387575.1 Brevundimonas sp. | reverse complement strand
CGTCTGGCCTTCGCGGGGCTCGGCCGCGTCGTTCAGGCGGCGATGCAGGTCGGTCCAGCGACGACCGCGAGGGCCTCGCAGGGCATGTTTCTCGAACGCGCGGATGGCGGCGAAAACATCCGCCTCGCCCAGATCGATGCGCACCAGCGGATGCTTCAGCAGCGCCAGTATCGTCTGCGGCTTCAGCGGGTCTGCGATCCAGCGGGCGGCGAGATCGATCAGCACCCCCGCAGGCATCCGCGACAACGGCGCGCCGGATGAGGAGTCGGGGATGATGTCCCAGCGCGCCAGCCGGGCTGCGACGCGGCGACCAAGATCGAGATCAGGCGTCACCAGCGCGCAGGTCTTTGGCCGACCGTCAGGATGACGCTGCTCCAGCGTCTCACGCATCATCAGAGCGAGGGTCGCGGCGGCGTCTTCCTCGGTCCGCAACGTGACGACGCTGAGGTTTTCGAGACCCAGCGCAATCGGATCGGCGCCCTGCACCGGCGCGGCGACCTCGCGAATGCGGGCGATCTCCTTGCGCCAGTCGCTGGTGGCGCCGGCGGGTCGCAGGGCTTCGTTGATCAGTCGCTGACGGGCGAGACCTCGGGCCTGAACGACCGGCTCAACCCGGGGCTGGAACCATGGACGCACGGCCTCACGCGCCACCTCGCCATGATCCAGCAATCGCCACAGGGCGTTCTGCGGATGCTGTTCGTCATCGCCCAGCGTCGCCCAGACGGCGGGGTCCAGATCCATGTCGAGACCGGGCACGACGACGCAGCCTTGCGGAGCCTTGGCTACGGCCTTGAGCACGGCGGCGGCGGCGGGCGCCGAACCGGTCGAACCCGCGGCGATCACCGGCCCGGTCGGCGGCGCCTCATCCCAACGCAAAGCCAGCAGCCGCAGCAGTTTCGCCCGCCGCTCCGCCGGATCCATCAGCCCCATGGCCTCCAGACGGTCGGGCCACGCCTGCACCGCCAATCCAAGGAATTTCGCTGACGTCCGCCAGTGTTCGGCTAGATCGGCCTCGACCATCGTCTCGACCCGCTGCAGGTCGCCGATCTCCTCGATCTGGCAAGAGTCGAGGAAGCCGCCGAAAGCGTCAGCCAGCTCCAGCGCGCGCAACGGCGACAGATGGTCTTCGAACTCGTCCTTCAGATCCTCCGCGATCATCCGCGCCATCTCGAACCGGCGCGTCAGGGGCGCGATGGCGGGGGGCAGGTCGAGACCGATCTCGCCGGGCGCAAACGGAGGCTCGTCTTCTTCCAGATCACCGAGCGGCCGGACCTGCGGCAGAAGAATCGGCTTGTCGCCACTCAGCCGCGACAGGGCCGCGCCGAACGCCCGCGCCGCACGCCGGTTGGGCAACAGGATGACGGCGTCGCTCAGCGTCTCGGGCGCAGCATCCCCCAGCCAGTCCAGCACGCCGGCGGCCAGATCCTCGAGGAATGGCCGGTGCGAGGGAATGTTCAGCCAGCGCGGACCGGCACCAGCAAAAGGATCGAAACGATCCGTCATCAGGCTCCAGCCAGACGCAGTTCGGCGACATCGCGCGCAGCGGGATCACCGACATGCATCCAGTCGCCTTCCATGACCAGGCCGTGCAGGCGACCCTCCGCCTCCCAGCCTCCCCACAGGCCGCCACCCGCAGGGAACAGGCCGAACTCGGTTTCGGGCCGGGCATAGATCGGGCGCGGTTCGACGATGTGCACGCCCATATAGTTGAGCGGCGCGCTCGGTACGCCAGCCGTCCGACGCGCGGTCAGCCGGCCGTCTTCGGCCAGCAGGAAGTCACCGGGACCATCGAAACCGGTCGTGCGCGCCATATGCGCCAGCATCAGGCGGCAGCTCATCTGATCCGGATCGAAGCCGTCGCACAGTTCACGGATCGCCTGCGCAGGCGGCTCGCGGTCCTCGATCCAGACGCTGTCGATATTGGCGACGAGGATCGGCGCTTCGCCCAGATGGGCGGCCGCAGCCTTGATGCCGCCGCCGGTTTCGAGCGGCAAAGCATGCTGGCGCTCATCGGAAATAATGATCTCCAGCGGCCCTTCATACGCTTCCAGATGGCCAATCAACCGATCGGCGAACGCATGGACATTGACCACCGCCCGCTCAACGCCGGCCTCGGCCAACCGGGCCAGCATGTGATCGATCAGGGCCTTGCCGCTGACCTCGACGAGGGCCTTGGGCCGGTCGTCGGTCAGGGGCCGCATCCGGGTGCCGAGCCCTGCGGCCAGCACCATCGCCGTCTTTGGAACGGTCATTTGCGGCGCTCCACGGGCACGTAACGGTCGAACCAGACGGCGACCTGCTCCAGCCCGGGCCGTTTCAGGTTGGCGTTCAGATGCGCCCATACGCGCGGCATGAAGGCGGCGTATTTCGGCTTGCCGTCACGCACGATCAACCGCGCGAAGATGCCGAGGATACGCGCCTCATTGAGCGCAGCGAGACCAGCGTAGGACCGCATGAAGGCGACGCGATCGACCGACGGGCGCAGTGAGAAATAGTGGTCCAGCGCCTCGGCCTCGAGCGCAGGGGACACGTCGCGACGCGCGTCCTGAAGCAACGAATGCAGGTCCCAGGACGGATGCGCACGCACCGCGTCCTGAAAGTCGATCATACCGACGCGGGCGGCGCCCTCGCGGGCCGGCAGCCAGATCAGGTTCTCGGCATGGTAATCGCGGTGCGCCATCACTGACGCACCTGCCTCGCCTTCAGCTGTGATCGGCGCCCACGCAGCGTTCCAGTCCGCAAGCGCCTCGGCGTCGAACAACAGGCTGGTGTCGAGCTTAGGCATCCATTCGACGAACAGGTCCGCGCCACCTTGCAGCGCTGTCGCGTCGTAGACCTGCAACGGCCAATCGCCCGCAGGGCCAGTCAAGGTCTCGGGCGTCTCGGCGTCGTGCAGTTGGACGAGCGCTTCGATCGCGGCCAAGTAGAGCGGAGCCTCCGGTTCACCGTCGGCGATCACATGGGCGAACAGACCGTCGCCGAAATCTTCCAGCACCGCCAGCCCGGCAGGCGCATCGAGCGCAGGCATGGCGGGCGCCGACAGTCCGACCGAGCGCAGATGCTCGGCCACCGCCGCGAAGGCCTCGACCCGTCCGGCCGACAGACGGGCGATTGCGTTCCAGCCGCTGGCGTGGCGTTGTTCCGGGGTCCACGACGGATCGGCCGGTGGGCTCTCGGCAGCCGCGACCTGATCCATCAGCATCAACGAAATTCCGTCCGTCGTCGTTAGCCGTTCGTACCGCCGCGTCGAGGCGTCGCCCGGCAGAGGCGCACGCGTAGCGTCGCCAAGGCCGGCGGCCTTGAGGAAGTCGATACGCTGGGATTCACGATCAGGCGAAGACATGGTCGATTCTCGTTTCCCACGATCCTGCGGCAAGAATGGTCGCAACACGACCGGCGGTTTCAGGATCGGGTCCGTCCTCGGACAGGGTGATGCACAGGCGGTTTCCGCCGACCAGCCAGCTGACGTCTTCGCCCAGCCGTTCGGGCCACTCGACCAGTGCGACGCCGTCATCCAGCGCCTCGTCCAGCCCGATTTCGAACGCCTCGTCGGCTCGGGTCAGCCGATAGAGATCAAAATGCGCAACGGGCGGAGTCGCCTCGTAGAACTGAACCAGGGTGAAGGTCGGCGACGGCACGTCTTCGTCGGGTCGTGTCAGCGCCCGGATCAACCCGCGCGCCAGCGTCGACTTGCCCATGCCGAGCGGACCGTAAAGCAGCACCGCATCGCCCGGCTGCAGCAGCGGCGCGATCCGTGCCCCAAGCGCCGTCGTGGCCTCGGCGTCGGCCAAGGCGATCGTGTGGGGCTCACTCATGCGAACACCGCGTCCGGCTGGCTAGGCAGAACCCGCTCGGTGAAGGCCTTCAGCGCGTACGTCGCCTTTACCGCATCGATGTCGAGCCGGGTCGGCGGGATCGGCAGACCGACCTTGAGCTGGAACGCCTTCTTCCGCTTGTTGAGCAGCTCATGAAACAGGGTGATGTCGCGCAGTTCGTCCGACACTCGATTGAACAGGTGGAACAGGCGCGAGGTCGGGCCAGCGACATGCATCGGCACCACCGGCGCTCCGTATTTCCTCGCCATCGAGGCGGCCGTCGAGGCCCATTCGGGGTCAGTCAACGAGCCGTCCTTACCAACGCGAGCCAACCGTCCGGCGGGGAACATGACCACGCAACGCTCGCCTTCGAAGGCGGCGCGAGCGGCGTCCAGCGTGGCGCGGGTCTTCTCACGCGTGCGCTTTTCGACCACCCATTCGACCGGGATGACGATCTCGTTCAGCCGGGGCGAGACCCGGAGTGCATCGGCATTAGCGAAGAAGATGACGTCCGATCGTCTCTTCTTGATCGCATCGTAGACGGCGACCCCGTCGGCGACCCCGGTCGGGTGGTTGCAGACGATGACGCAACGCCCGGTCGCCGGAATGCGGTCGAGGTTCAGCGTCGAGACCTTCAGGTCCAGCAGATCCGACACATAGTCGAACGCTCCCTGCCCCGAGAGCCCCGCGACGCCGTCTGCCATCTTTCGCGCCGCCTTGTAGTTGAGCAGCTTGTACAACGCCGGACGCACCACCGGCCACGCCCATGAGCCTGTCAGACGCGGTGCACGCTCGGCGATCAGCACGTCGCAGATATGCGGAGCAGCGATGTCGGGGACAGAGGAATTCATGCGCGCCGGTTGTCGCCGCATCGGGGCCGTGGAGCAAGCGCGCCGATGTCCGACGTTCCACCATAACCGCAACTTTCGCCGGACAGACGACGGTGCTACGCCTGCCGCCTCCAGATCTGAAGGACCGCTAGATGCGTTATCGCTCCCTGCTCTCCGGCGCCTGCGCCGCCCTCGCCCTGATGACGGCTTCGGCCGTGCTGGCGCAAACGACCGCCGCTCCTGCTGCGGCACAAGCCGCCGGGAACGCCTTCACCTACACCGACATGATCAGCCTGAACCGGCTTGGCGATCCGCAGGTCTCGGCTGACGGGCGCTGGCTGGTCTATTCGGTGACGGCCACCGACGTCTCCGCTAACAAGCGGACGGGCAGCCTGTGGCTCAAGGATTTGCAGGGCGACCACGAGGCGACCCGTCTCGCCATTTCCGACGACGGCGCCAACACCGCGCGCTGGGGCTCGGACGGTCGTCTGTATTTCCTGTCGGCCAAATCGGGCACGACCCAGGTCTGGAGCGCCGCCGCCGACGGCACAGGCGCGACCCAGGTCACGAGCCTGCCGCTCGACGTCAACGCCTACAAGCTGAGCTCCGACTCGTCCAAGATCGCCGTGTCGCTGGCCGTGTTCGGTGACTGCGCCGACCTGCAATGCTCGGTCGATCGGATGAAGACCAACGCCGAGAAGAAATCGACCGGTCAGGTCTATGACCGCATGTTCGTGCGTCACTGGGACACCTGGAACGACGGCACGCAGAATCATCTGTTCGTCGTCCCGATTGCAGGCGGCGACGCCGTCTGGGTGACCAAGGGCTTCGACGGCGACAATCCCTCCAAGCCCTTCGGCGACGAGAGCGAGTTCACCTTCACGCCAGACAATTCGGCCATCGTGTTCTCGGCTCGTCTCGCTGGCAAAAGCGAGCCGTGGAGCACCAATTTCGATCTGTACCAGACCAACGGTCTGACCACCGGCGACGGCCAATTCACCAACCTGACCGAGGACAACCCCGCTTGGGATACAGGCGCGGTGTTCTCGCCGGACGGCAAGACGCTCGCTTATCGCGCCATGGCTCGCCCGGGCTTCGAGGCCGATAAATATTCAATCTTCCTGCGTGACGTCGCGACCGGTCAGACGCGTCAGATCGCGGCTGACTGGGATCGCTCGGCCGATGGTCTGCAATGGTCGAAGGACGGCTCGACACTCTACACCACCGCCGGAGACGTCGGTCAGAGCCGGCTGTTCTCGATCAACGTCCGCACCGGATCAGTCGTGCCGATTACCGGTGAAGGCCACGTCTCGGCCTTCGTGCAGACCCCGTCGGGCTTCATCTTCGCAAAGGACAGCCTGACCGAACCGAGCGATCTCTACGCCAAGACCTTCCGGGGTCGCGAAATGCCGCGCCGCCTGACCGAGGTGAACCCGTCGCTGGACGCCAAGGTGTTCGGTGAGCCGGAGCAGTTCACCTTTGCCGGCTGGAACGGTGAAGAAGTCCACGGCTATGTCATCAAGCCCGCCGGGTATGTCGAGGGCCAGAAATACCCGGTCGCCTTCCTGATCCATGGCGGACCGCAGGGTTCGTTCGGCAACAGCTGGTCTTATCGCTGGAACCCCGAGACCTATGCGGGTGCGGGCTATGCCGTCGTGATGATCGATTTCCACGGCTCGACCGGCTACGGCCAGGGCTTCACCGATGCGATCTCGCAGCACTGGGGCGACCGGCCGTTCGAGGATCTGCAAAAGGGCTGGGCCGCAGCGCAGCAGAAATACGCCTACCTCGACGGCTCCAACGCCTGCGCACTCGGCGCTTCGTACGGCGGCTATATGATCAACTGGATCGCCGGTAACTGGCCAAACGCGTTCAAATGCCTGGTCAACCACGACGGCGTCTTCGACACCTTCGGCATGGGCTATTCGTCCGAGGAGCTGTGGTTCACCGAGTGGGAATACGGCGGCACGCCCTATGAAAACCCGCGCGGCTATCAGGAATTCAACCCGGCCAACCACGTCGACAAGTGGAAGACGCCGATGCTGGTGGTTCAGGGCGACCGCGACTTCCGCATCCCGACCGCTCAGGGCCTGTCGACCTTCACTGCGCTTCAGCGTCGCGGCATCGATAGCCGTCTGGTCGTGTTCCCGAACGAGAACCATTGGGTGCTCAAGCCCGCCAACAGCGTGCAGTGGCACAACGAGGTGTTCGGCTGGCTCGACAAATACCTCAAGCCCGCTAGCTGAGGCCGACGACCACGCACGAAAAAGGGCGCTGCCGCGAGGCAGCGCCCTTCTTTTTGCAGCAGCCGAGCTCAGGAGCCGGTGCGGCTGTTCAAAGCTTGCGTCAGGCGCTGATGTCCGCTGGTGGTCATGCAGCGCGGGGCCGACCAGCGCTCGCCAGCAGCGCGGGCGTTCAGCACCTGTTCGGCGGTGACGTAGACCGGGCGCGCACCATAGTTCTGGCGGAAGGCGGCCTGGGTCAGCGCGTCGCGTTCACACACCGTGACGAGCACTCGGGCCGACGATTGCGCGGCGGGCGGGGCCGTGCGCGGCGCCTCACCGGCGAATGCAGGGGCAGCAGTCGCCGCGAACAGGGCGCAGGCGATCAAGGCGGTTTTGGTCATAGGGTAGTCCTCCCAATCCCTGAAAAACGTCAGAGTCAGGACGAATAATGCGCGCTTCTCGGCGTTTGTAAAGATGATGTGACAGCGACGCGACCGAAGTACGACATTCCATCTTCTGACGGATGGTTTTCCTGTGTGCACGCTACAGAAGCGAGCAACTGATGGCGCCAAGTCACGCCGTCGTGCGTTGAAACGGTTCGTCCGGGATTGAACATTGGTCAACCACTTGAAAAACAGCTTGAACTGGGACGCCTTCCGCCACCGGACGCTCGCTCCCGCTGGCGCGCGTGCCGGTCAATGGCGCGACTGGGTGGTGGCCAATGACCCGGTCTATCGGTCTTTCCGCCGTCCTGGGCGGACAGAAAAAATCGTCGGCGGCATCGCGCTCCTGCTGGTCGCGATCATCGTTATCTTCCTGCTGCTGTTCGA
>DASVTM010000305.1:0-10237 GCA_036387575.1 Brevundimonas sp. | reverse complement strand
GGTGACGATGTGGACATCCGGATCGGCCATGGCCGCGACCAGCGCGGCAGGGTCCTCCGGTCCGACCAGAACGCCCTGCCCGGCCCCGATGACGCGCAGACGCTCGTCGGCGCCGTCACGCACCACCAGCGTATACAGGCCGTCCTGCGGGTTCAGTTGATCGCGAACGCCCGGCGAACGCAGCGAGGCGCCGAGCACGCCCCAGCGCAGGTCTCCGGACGCCAGAGCATCGTCGAACACCACCGCCTGGTGCGCCCGGTGAAAGGCGCCGATGCCGAGGTGGACGACGCCGGTCTTAACCGCCACCCGGTCGTAGGCGGGCACGGCCACATCGGCAGGCAGGCTCGACAGCGCGGCTTGGTTCAGGCGGGTCACAGCTTGTAGGCCGCCTTGACCAGTCCATAGGTCAGGGCGTGGGCCAGTTCGTGGGCCTCGTCCTCTTCCATCCGGTGTTCGAGCACCAGTTTGGCGAGGAAGCCGCAGTCCATGCGCCGCGCAACATCGTGACGCGCCGGGATCGACAGGAACGCCCGGGTGTCGTCGTTGAAGCCGACGGTGTTGTAGAAGCCCGCCGTCTCGGTGGTCTGCTCGCGGAAGCGGCGCATGCCCTCGGGGCTGTCGTGGAACCACCAGCTCGGGCCCAGCTTCAGCGCCGGGTAGTGACCCGCCAGCGGCGCCAGTTCGCGGCTGTAGGAGGTCTCGTCCAGGGTGAACAGGATCAGGGTCAGACGGGTGTCAGAGCCGAACCGGTCAAGCAGGGGTTTCAGCGCGCGGACATAGTCGGTGCGGGTCGGGATATCGCAGCCCTTGTCGCGGCCGAAGCGGTTGAACACCGTGGCCGAGTGGTTGCGGAACGAGCCGGGATGAAGCTGCATCACCAGACCATCCTCGAGCGACATCGCGGCCATCTCGGTCAGCATCTGGCCCCGGAACAGCTCGGCGTCGGCGGCGGATGCGGGGCCGGTCGAGACGCGGGCGAACAGGGCTTCGGCCTCGCCCTTCGACAGGTCGGCGGTGAAGGCGGTGGGGTGGCCGTGGTCGGTCGAGGTCGCGCCCATCTCCGCGAAGAACGCCCGGCGTGCGCGCAAGCTATCGAGGTAACCGGCCCAGGTCATGGTGTCATGGCCGGTCTGTTCGGCCAGCACCTTCAGATTGTCGCGGAAGCCTTCGTAGTCGGGGTCGACCACGGGGTCGGGGCGATAGGCGGTCAGGACGCGGCCCTTCCAGCCCGAGGCGCGAATGGTCTTGTGGTGCTCCAGCGTGTCGGTCGGCGACTCGGTCGTGGTCAGGACCTCGATGTTGAAGCGCTCGAACAGGGCGCGCGGCTTGAAGGCCTCGGTCTTCAGCGCGGCGTCGATCACGTCGTAATAGTGGTCCGCCGTCTCGGCCGAGAGGCGCACGTCGATGCCGAACGCCTCGGCATAGACCCAGTCGTGCCACATGCGCGAAGGCGTGCCGCGGAACAGGTGATAGTTTTGGGCGAACCGGCGCCAGATCGCCCGCGGATCGGTCTCGACCGCACCGCCGTCAGCACGCGGCACGCCCAGATCCTCCATCGCCATTCCCTGCGAGTGCAGCATGCGGAAGACGTAGTGGTCGGGCGTGATCAGCAGCTCGGCCGGGTTAGCGAAATTCTCGTTCAGCGCAAACCACGACGGGTCCGTGTGGCCGTGCGGGCTGATGATCGGCAGGCTCTTGATCTCGGCGTACAGGCGCCGGGCCACCCCACGAGTGTCGGAGTCGACCGGGAAAAGACGGTCGGGATTCAGCTTCAGAGGATGGCTCATCGGTGCGACTCTACTGCGCGCCGCCGGACCGTGGCGAGCGCTTCCTGGGTGATCGTGATGACGACGGATCGCGTCTGGCGGCGATCTAAATGTCGAGGGCCCGGCGTCTATGACACCGGTGACATTCCTTTGGCAAATGCGCATAGTGGATCAGTGCAGCCATGTTGCACTCAGGTTCGTCGGAACGCCAGATTCCGGAGGCCGCAGGGAAACAGGAAGACGAGCATGACCAGATCCGTGACCGGACCCATCCTTGACCGCCGGATGTTTGCCACCGGGATGGCGGCCTTGCCGCTGCTCGGCTCCACTGCCTGCGCGACCTACAGCCGGACGACGACATCCACTGTTCAGGAGACGAACTGGGGCGCCACGTCAGACGGCGAACTCATCCAGCTCTTCACCCTGACCAACGATGCAGGCCGATCGGTAAAGGTCATGACGTGGGGTGCGGCGGTGACTTCGGTCATGATGCCGGACCGTGACGGGGCCTTGGCCGAGATGGTGTTGGGGCTCGACACCGCCGAGGACTACATCGCCCGCTCACGCAATTTCGGCGCGACCGTCGGCCGATATGCAGGCCGGATCGCGGGTGGGAAATTCCCGCTCGATGGCCGGATCGTCCAGCTCGACACCGGCGGCAGCGCCAACTCCTCGCACGGTGGACCGGTCGGGTTCGGCAAACGCAACTGGACCGGTCGCGCCGCCACGTCGTCCGAAGGCCCCGGCGTGGCCATGACACTGGTCAGCGCGGATGGCGATCAAGGCTTTCCCGGCGAGATGACCATCACCGTCCTCTACCGCCTGACGCATGACGACAAGCTGACGCTCAACTTCACCGCAACGACGACGAAGCCAACGGTGCTGAACCCGACGCACCACGGCTATTTCAACCTCAGCGGCGACGCGGAACAGGGAGTGCTGGATCACGTCGTGACGATCGACGCTGACGGCTTCACCGCGTTCGACGCCGGCAAGTTTGTGACCGGCGAAATCCGTCCGGTCGCAGGCACGCCGCTCGACTTCCGCACGCCCAAGACCATAGGGCGCGATCTGAAGGTTCCCGACGAACAGATGACCATCGGCGGTGGCTATGACCATAATTTCGTAATCCGGGACGCGATGGGAACGCTGCGCAGGGCCGTGCGGATCGATCATCCCGGCAGCGGCCGGAGCATGGAGCTGTGGACGACCGAACCGGGGGTGCAGATGTACACCGCCAATTCGGTGGAGATGGTCGGGCGCGATGGGGCTGCCTACCACCCCTACTGCGGCGTCGCCTTCGAGCCGCAGCACTATCAGAACAGCCCCAACCGACCGGAGTTTCCGACGACGGTCCTCAGGCCCGGCCAGACGTTCCGGTCGACGAGCGAATACCGGTTCGGGTTTATCGACTAGACGCTGGCTTAAATCGGCTGCAGTTGTCCGCTGGCGACGACGGGGCCGGTCGGCAGGCCGGTGGGCGAACCGCCGAGGGGCTCGACCGAGACGGCCAGGTTGGCGCGCGATCCGTCAGGACCGATCAGCTTGTCGGTGTCGATAGTGACGACCTCCCTGCCGTCCATCGCGCCGAGCGAGATCGGGTTCTGGCCCTTCGGCAGGACCCACATCTCGAACGAGTGTCCGGTCGGGCTGGCCGAGCTGACGGGCGCGATGATCAGTCGCTTGTTGGCCCTGTCGAGCGTGACGACGAAGGTCGCCGGACCGGTCTCGCCCTTCAGCAGACCGACAGAGGTCAGGTTCGCTTCCGGAGCCGCCGGCTGCACGACCGCCGGCGTCTGGACTGGCTTTGGATAGACCAGCAGGATAGCCATCGACGCGGCGGCGGCCACTGCGAAGACGCCGGTCGCGGTGCGCCAGACGTTGAGGTTGCTCCAGACGCCGCCCGTCGCCGTCCTCGGAGCCAGACCCAACTGAGCCGCAATCCGCATCCACACGACGCGCGGCGGGGCCGTTTCAGGAATTGAGTCGATCAGCGGTGCGAGGCGCTCGTCCCAGGCGGTGACCAGACCGGCAAAAGCCGGATCAGAGGCCATGCGGCGCTCGGCCTCCTGACGCTGGGCGGCAGTGGTCACGCCCAAGGCGTACTCGGCGGCTTCCTGATCCGGTGTCGATGCGGTCGGTTGAATGTCGGTCATGTGCCGAGGCAGGCCTTCAGCTTTATCAGGGAGCGACGGATCCAGCTCTTCATCGTGCCCGTAGGCACGCCGAAAAGGGTCGCCACATCGTCATAGGTGCGGCCTTCGAAGAAGGCGGACTTGAGGGCCTTCTGGTGCTGTTCCTCAAGCTCGGAGATGCAGCCATCGAGCCGGGTCGAGGTTTCGGAACGCAGGACCGCGTCCAGACCGGACTCCCTGTCGTCGGGGATATCCTCGGCGTCCTCTATGGGACGCTGACTACGACGGCCGACCTGACGCTGACGGTCAATCGCGCGATTGCGGGCCAAAGTCGCCAGCCAGGTGATCGGGCTGGCTCGACTTTCATCGAACTGTCCCGCCTTGGTCCAGACTGTGATGTAGACTTCCTGCAGCACGTCTTCTGCCTCGCTTCGATCATTCAAGATACGAAGCACCACTCCGAATAGTTTCGCGGATGTAGCGTCATACACGGCCTGCAACGCCGAGCGGTCGCCCCCCGCGACACGCCGGAGATTCAGGTTGAGGGCCTGTCGGCTAACGTCGGCGTTCATGCGTCGCTTTTGTGCTTATTCAAGACGCTGCACCGGTCGCACGACACAGCTTTCGCCGCAAGGCGTGGCGCCGGGAGAAGCGGACGCATCCATCAAGAGCGGAGAGCCCGGATCAGCCGACCTGGGCCAGCTCCGGCACGCGGGTGACTTCGCGCCAGCTCTGGGGGTTGGCCAGCAGGGCACGGACCAGCATGTTGTTGACGGCGTGACCGGCCTTGTAGCCTTCGTAGCGGCCCAGCAGCGGCGCGCCGAGGACGTACAGGTCGCCGATGGCGTCGAGCGCCTTGTGCTTCACGAACTCACGTTCCATCCGCAGGCCGCCGGGGTTCAGTATCTCGTCGCCGTCAATGACGACCGCGTTCTCGAGCGAGCCGCCGCGCGCCAGACCAGCCTTGCGCAGGGCCTCGACCTCATGGGCGAAACCGAATGTACGGGCGGCCATGATGTCCGAACGGAAGGTGTCCTCGTCGACGACGAAGTCCACGACCTGGTTGCCGATGACGGCCGAGGAGAAGTCGATCTCGAAACGCATCTCGTAACGGTCGCAGGGCAGCAAGGCCGCATGCTTGTCGCCGTCGGAAATACGGATCGGCTCGAGGATCTCGATGTAACGCACCGGGGTCGCCTGACGCCGAAAGCCCGCGCGGTCCAGCAACTGGACGAACTGCAGGGCCGAACCGTCGAGGATCGGCAGCTCGGGACCATCGCACTCGACCACGACGTTCGAGATGCCCAGGGCGCAGAAGGCGGCCATCAGATGCTCGATGGTCGACAGCCGGACGCCGGCGGCGTTCTCGATCATGGTGTTGAGGCGGGCGTCGATGACGGCGTCGCCGGAGACCGGGATACGGTTGTCACGATCGGTGATGTCGGTGCGGACGAAGACGATACCCGTGCCCGGAACCGCCGGACGGATGGCCAGACGCACGCGCTCGCCCGTGTGAACGCCGACGCCCGCGATGATGGCGGGTGCGACGATCGTCCGTTCAAGATGGTCGTGGCGCTGCGGCAAAACCGGTCTCACGTTCAGGAAAAGCCTCGTCCACGTATGGAGAGGCCTTGGGTCACTGAACTGTCTAACCGACGTCGCTCAAGCGTTAAACGAAACTCGAGTTTCGGATTGTTTCTGTGGTTAACAGAACGCCCAAATGCAAAACGCCCCGGATTGCTCCAGGGCGTTCAGACTTAATCATCTCGTCTTTCAGTTGGCGAGGCGGCGTAGAAACGAGGGGATTTCAAGATCATCCTCGACCTGACCAAGTTGCTGCTGCTCGGCGGGTTGAGCGGACGACGCAGGGCGCATCTGCGGCGAGGATTGTTGAGGCGCGTAGCTCGCCTGTGGACGCGAAGGCTTCTTGCTGCCGAACAGGCTCCAGCCGCTCTTGCGGTGGTCGCGGTCGTCATGAGCCGGTTCGCGATAGTCGCTCTCCGGCGCAGCCTTGCCACGATCCATATAGAGATCGCCCTGATCCTCAGCGGCGGCCGGACGGCGGCTACGGTCGGACTCGAACTCCTCGACCCATGGGTCGACGATCGGCGATAGCGTGCGTTCCTCGGTGACGTGGATCACCGGCTCGGGAGCGCGGGCGACAGGGGCGTTTACGGCCGGAGCCGCCGACTGAAAGCTGGGGACGACGGGGGCCTGTTCGGGCGCCCGTTCGGCACGGATGGGCTCGCGGACCGGTTCACGGACAGCCTCATGACGGACTGGCTCATGACGAACAGGCTCGGCGCGGCTGGCGGCATAGGGCGCCGCCGGGCGACGGGTGTCGTTGAAGCTCGGAGCAGCGGTCGGCTCGATGCGCGAGGCAACAGCCTCGTCCATGCCGGTGGCGACGACGGACACGCGGATCTTGCCGTCGAGTGCAGGGTCGAACGCGGCGCCGAAGATGATGTTGGCGTCGCCGTCGACCTCGGCCGAGATGGCGTTGGCGGCTTCGTCGACTTCCAGCAAGGTCATGTCCAGACCGCCGGTGATGTTGACCAGAACCGCCTTGGCGCCCTTCAGGCTGGTCTCGTCCAGCAGAGGGTTGGCGATTGCGTTCTGGGCGGCCAGCAGGGCGCGGTCGTCGCCGGTAGCCTCGCCGGTGCCCATCATCGCCTTGCCCATTTCGGACATGACGGCGCGGACGTCGGCGAAGTCGAGGTTGATCAGGCCGGGCAGGATCATCAGGTCGGTGATCGAGCGGACGCCCGAGTGCAGCACCTGGTCGGCCATGGCGAAGGCGTCGGCGAAGGTGGTGCGTTCGTTGGCGACGCGGAACAGGTTCTGGTTCGGAATGACGATCAGGGTGTCGACGTAGCGTTGCAGCTCGGCGATGCCCGCATCGGCCAGACGCATGCGGTGACGGCCTTCGAAGGTGAACGGCTTGGTCACGACGCCGACAGTCAGGATGCCGCGATCACGCGCGCATTTCGCGATGATCGGCGCAGCGCCGGTGCCGGTGCCGCCGCCCATGCCGGCGGTGATGAAGATCATGTGCGCGCCTTCGAGGTGCGCGTGGATTTCGTCGGCGGATTCCTCGGCGGCGTTCATGCCGACTTCGGGGTGGGCGCCGGCGCCGAGGCCTTGGGTGATGGTCTCGCCCAGCTGGATGCGGCGGTCGGTCTTGGCGAACGAGAGATGCTGGGCATCGGTGTTGGCGACGACGAACTCGACCCCTTCGAGGCCGGCGTCGATCATGTTGTTGACGGCATTGCCGCCTGCGCCACCGACGCCGAACACGACGATCCGGGGCTTCAATTCAGTGGCCTGTGGCCGCACTAGCGAGAGAGTAGACATGATTTTCGTTCCGACCTTCCGACCCTGCCCCCTGACGGCCACTGCGAAATCCCCGCCGATTCGCAGTGGTTAACGGGCACGTTAAGGAAAACACCCATTCCGTTAAGAGAAGGTTACCGACTAGCGTGAGTCGGAGGTCAGTCGAACGATTTCGTTAACCTTGGCTGGAAGTTAGCGGGACAAATCTCAGTCAGCCGCCTCCCAGTAAGTTATGCGCAACGAAAAAGGCGGCTCTCGCGAGCCGCCTTTCCCTTCAGGTCAAGTGACGTGAACTTACCAGGGACGGAAGTTCAGGCCGATCGAGAAGCGGCGACCGTACGGGTCGTAGTTGTCATACAGCGTACCGCCGAGATAGTCCGGCTGCTCGTTGTCGAGAACGTTGGTGACTGCGGCACGCAGCGTGAGGTCGTCGCGAACCTTGTAGCTGACGGCCAGGTCGTGGCGGGCGAAGTTGCCGCTATCATAGTATTCCGGCAGGCGGCCGTCGAGGTTGTTGCCCGTGATCAGATCACGTACGCGAACGATGTCCTGAGCGGTCTGCCAGTCGACGGTCCACGAGATCCGAACAGGCTCGACCGGCTGCCATGAAAGGGTCGAGCTAAGGCGAACCCGCGGTGATTGGGGGTTCGAAGCGAACTCGGTGAACTCGGTTGGAACGGTCGGGTTGTTGAACTGCTTCTGTTCGATCAGCCAGTTACCACGCAGTGAGTAGAAGAAGTTGCCGAAGTTGCGGCCCAGCATTTCTTCTGTGTTGAAGCGGTAGTTGGCCGTGAAGTCCAGACCGCGTGTCTGGGCGCCAGCGAAGTTGATCGAGCCTTCGATGAAGCCTGGATCCTGAGCGTTGAGGCCGCCGATTTGGAAGCCCGACGAACGCTCGACGTTGGTCGTGCCGGCGATGGTCGGAGCGTTCCGGAAGATCGTCGAGCAACCAGCGGCGTTCAGGCCCGAGCCGTTGACGCAGATCGCGGCAGCGGTCGGCGCTGCCACGGCCGAGATGATGTTGTTGATCTCGATCTCGTAGTAGTCGAGCACCAGGCTGAAGTTCGGGATGAAGCGCGGGTTCAGCACGACCGTGAAGGTCTTCGATTCCGAGGTTTCCGGCAGCAGGAAGGGGTTGCCGCCCGAGACGCCGGAGACGCTGGTTGAGTTCTGAACGAAGTCATCGTCCGTGGTTTCAGTGGCGCTGCCGAAGTCGAAGAAGTTGGCCGCATAACCATCTGCGACCGCCAGAGCCGTACAGTTAGCCACCCGGTTTGCGCGGATCGTCGCGTCGTTCTGGCCGCGAATGTTGGCCGTGGTGCAGGGGTCGGTGAACCCGTTCGAGAAGGTCTGGGACAGAGGCGAGAAGTTCTCGGACAGGTTGGGGGCGCGGAACGAGGTGTTGTAGCTCGCCTTGAAGCCGATGTCCGCGATGGGACGATACACGAAGTTAACGCCATACACGTCACCGGTGCCGGCGGTGGAGTAGTCGAAGGTCCGATACGAACCGCTGATCTCCGCATAATCGCCAAGGAAGGTGTCGCGCATCAGTGGGAGCGACAGTTCGCCGAAGTATTCCGTGCTCGTGTATTCGACTTCCTCGAAATCCGGGCCCTGGAGACCGAACAGGAAGAGGTCGTTCTGGTCGTCGCGACCCGAAGCGCTCGAGGCTTCACGGCGATACTCGCCGCCGAGGGCAACGCCGATCGGACCAGCGCCGAAGAAGTCCCACAACTCGCCACCGATATAACCGACGGCTTGTTCCTGTTCATTGGACTCGACGACGGCCTGCAGCGAACCGTTGCGGACGTAGTTACGAGCGGCGTCGCTCTGGTTTCCTTCGCCGAAGATATTCAGCGGCTGGCACTGGTTGACGGCAGCCAGACCGGCGGCAGAGTCACGGAGGTCGTCGCCGGCGCGGAAGTATTCTGGCAGCGCGCCGCCCGTGGCAAGCGTCAGACGCGAGCGGCAGACGATGGCGCCGGGCGTGCCCAGGACGCCCGCGGTGTCGCGAACGGCGTCGGCGGCCAGGACGAAGCGTTCGACATCGACGCTGTCCTCGATCGAGTAGTTGTCAACCTTGCCGTAGACGTAGGAAGCTTCCCAGTTGATGTTTTTGACGAAGGCGATCTTGTCGAAATCGCCATTCAGGCTGGCCATGTACCGCTCGAGCTGCCGGTTCTGCTCCTGACCACGTTGCGGGCCGAACAGCGAGTGGCGGGCGATCTGGGCCGCGACGGGTGCAGCGGTCGTGGGGGCCCCTGGCGCGGTCTGCGTTGGCGAAGTGTAGTTGACCAGGCTGTTGGCCGTGATCGCGTCCTTGACGTTCTGCGGCAGGTAAGCGTTTTCGAGATAGTTAAGCTCGAACTGGTTGTAGGCGGTGGTGTTCACCAGCCAGCGAGCGCCGGTGGTGCCGGCGCCGGCGCCGGCACGGGTGCTCAGGAAGACGTCAAAGAAAACCGGCTGGCTGTTCGCGAACGAGTCTTCGTCGATGTACTTGGCTTCGAGCGACAGGTTGAGGTTGTCGAGGATCGCGAAGTTGGCGCCGACAGCATACCGCTGGGCGTCCTGCTCGGGCGTACGCTGTTCGAAGGTCGCGCCGTTCGGGTTGTAGCCGTCTCCGCCGATGTTGAACGTGCGGCTAAGGCCGACATTGCCGATGCGCTGACCGAAGTTGGCAAGGCGAGCGGTTTGGCCCTCGTAGATGAAGGTCTTTCCGGGGTTAACGGCGTAGCAGTTGGCGCTCAGGTAACCGGTCGCCGAGGTCGTGTTACAGACGCCGGTCGGGATCAGCGGGTTGTTCAGGGCGCTTGGCTGCTGCGTGTTCGCCAGAGTCGTTTGACCCCACAGCGGACGCGAAAGGGTGCGCAGGTTCTTGAACAGAGCGGTGTCGATATCGTTGTCGAAGTTTGCCGCGGCCGGATCGGCGTCAATCGACACGAGACCATAGGACTGGTTAAGCCAGTCGAGATCCAGGGAGTTGATCGAGTCGATGTGCTCGTA